>JAKBXD010000008.1 GCA_021840785.1 Pseudomonadota bacterium | reverse complement strand
AGTGCGTGATCTCTTTGCGGGAATGAAATTCATCGATGGATTACCGGCTAATGAAACCCTGCCGGATGATCAACAGGACGCCGCCTAAGCTATGTTAGAACACGCTCATACACCAAAATTGACGATAGCTCCTGTTTACGTCAATAGCTACTTTAAACCTGTCGGGAAAGAGGTTTCTGTTAAGGTCCCAACAGGAGAGAAGAAGAAAGGATTCTTCAGTGGAGAAAAGGACATCACAAAGACCGAGAAGCGTTGGGAGCAAACCGGCTGCGTATTCCGCCCTGAACGTTCGGCCTATCAGGCCGTGCGCGAAGTACAGGCGACAATCCGCGCAGGTTACGGCTGGGTGGTGGACATGGACTTGCAAGCCTTCTTTGAGCGGGTCAACCATGACCGGCTGATGGCGCGACTGAAGAGCCGTTGCCTTGATACCGGCCTGCTGCGCCTGGTCAATCGCTTCCTGAAGGCGGGCGTGAGCGTCGGTGGACACATTGAGACGACGACGATGGGCGCGCCGCAAGGCGGCCCACTCTCGCCAGTGCTGGCCAATGTGGTGTTGGATGAACTGGATTGGGAACTGGACCGGCGTGGCCACCGCTTCGCCCGTTATGCCGACGACTGCGATATTCTGGTCCGAAGCAAACGTGCGGGAGAGCGGGTGATGGGTAGCGTGACACGCTACGTCAGCGACACACTGAGGCTCACAGTGAATCCGCTGAAAAGCGCGGTTGACAGGCCCAAGAACCGCAAGTTTCTTGGCTTCACGGTCAGCCGCAACGGAGCTAGGCTGAAGGACCGGGTGCGGGAACTGACCCGTCGTACGCGAGGCAACAACATTGGCGTTATCGTGGCAGAGCTGAGGAAAGCCCTGCTTGGTTGGAAAGCGTACTTCGGCATCGCCGAGGTGCTGAGCCCTCTGCGCGATATCGACAAGTGGGTACGACGCAAGTTACGTTGCTATCTCTGGAAACAATGGGGATCGGCCGGTTACCGGCAACTGCGCAAGCGTGGCGTGTCTGTGCGCGAAGCGTGGATACCAGTAAGTCGGCTCACGGTCCATGGCGGCTGTCGAAGACGCCGGCGCTGACCATTGCATTACCATTGGCCTTCTTCAAGAACCTGGGAGTGCCGAGCCTTGCGGCCCGGTAAGAATTCAATTCATCGAACCGCCGGATACGTGATCCGTACGTCCGGTGGTGTGGGAGGGAGGGGCCGTGAGGCTTCTTCCTATCCCGATTAGCAATCAAGAAAACTTGCACATCGTAAACATTATGTTTATTATTGGCGCATGATTCAAACATTCGCCAACACTGAAACCGAAGGCTTTTTCGTTACAGGTAAATCGCGTCGTTTACCTTCGGAAATTCTCAAGCGTGCAGCCATGCGTCTCAATCAGTTGCATGCCGCTACAGAGTTGAATGATCTACGTTTGCCACCCTCTAATCACTTGGAAGCTCTTTCAGGTAATCGCATTGGTCAATGGAGTATACGTATAAACCAACAGTGGCGTGTCTGTTTCAAGTTTGAAAATGGTGACGCATTTAATGTCGAAATAGTGGATTACCACTAGGAGGAATAACATGATCTACAATGGGTTAACACCTATCCATCCCGGCGAGTACCTCGCCGAGCTCCTTGAAGAGCTTCATATCTCTCAAGCGTTGTTCGCTCGTACCATTGGTGTGTCACCCATGCGCATTTCCCATATCGTTAAAGGCAAGCGCCCTGTTACGGCTGAACTAGCATTGCTGTTTGCAAAAGCTTTTGAGCAAACTCCACAGTATTGGCTCAATTTACAAGCCAGCTATGATCTAAAAATTGCTGAGAAAAGCATCGCCAATCGTCTCTTCTCCATTCATAGCTTGGCCCATGCTTAATGGCTAACCCCCTCATTCCACCGGACTGGCCGAAAAGCGCGGCCAGCCGGTGAATTCCAACGTTAGAACAGCACAGGGGGGTCGTGGGCGAACAACTCACAAAGTTCAGGCGTCGGAGAACCGCTCGCAAGTCCTTCGAGGACTTGGATAAACGCCGCGACATGTACATCGTCTTGCACTATTCGTGCGAGTCCTTCTACGACATTAAACCAGAGCTGCTATGGGGCAGGTCACTGACGAATACTGGCGTAACGTAAGCGATTAAAAGTTCCGTTGTTTGCGCGAGAAGGATCGGAGGTTGCAGTTCTGGACGGTGACGATGGGCGGGCGATCGCCAAAGCAGGCGCTGGAGCAGAGGTACTCGCAACTGACTAAGCTGGCGCCGGTTATTGGCGCAAAGGAAAGGCCATCTATGAGCGCGAAAATCAATACACCGATGAACCCCTTGACAAGATTCAAGTGGTTCCCGACTTCCTTCCTTCGCCAGCCGAATTGGCATTTCATGAAGAGCATCGAGCTCTTCAAGTCCGAGGCCACAAAACATCACACGCAGTACCAACGCATGATTCGGCGGCTTCTCGACGCGTATGTCGACGGTCAGACCCCAACCCGGCAGTCCACGCCAACGCTGCGCGATAAAGCCGCGCCGCGCATCCGCGCCCAACCCACGCGCGGTGGACCTATCCCGATTGGGCGTCTCAGTAGTGGAAACACAACTGAGCAATCATCAATGCATCACCTTCTATTCGATACACCATGCGATGCTCATCTGTAATACGGCGTGACCAAAACCCTGAAAGAACATGCTTCAGTGCTTCGGGTTTGCCAACTCCAGCGAAGGGTTCACGCTGTGTCTCACGTATCAGCTTATTGATTCGCTCGACCATGCGCTTGTCTTGCTTCTGCCAATATAGGTAGTCTTCCCATGCATCGTCAGAGAAGATCAGCCTCACTTCGCCAGCTTCCGCTCAACACCTTTACCGGCGTTCAGTTGTGCGACGGCAGCGAGAAGGCGCTTGGCGTTGGCGGGAGTACGCAAGAGGTAGGCGGTTTCCTCCAGCGCCTTGTAGTCTTCGAGCGAGAGCATCACGACGGACTGTTCGCCATTGCGGGTAATGATCAAGGGTTCGTGGTCGTCGCAAACGCGGTCCATGGCGCTGGCGAGGTTTGCACGAACGGTGGTATAGGTAATCGCATCCATAACAAGCCTCCAAATATGTACGTGTTACTGTACATATTTTACGACAGCCTGTCTAGCGCGACGGTGCAGACGCCCAACCCCGCGTTCGAGAACAGACGCGCCGATCCAAAAGTAATGCGCCCTACGAATACCTATAACGCGGAATCACCATATAATGCATTAATTAGAGTGATTTTCGTCATTGCATGTAACTAATTGTAACACCGTTTCATCATGTTACAATTTTACCCTTGACGCGATCAATTGATCTGCCTAATGTGCGATTACTGCATGATTAATAACCATTTATTAATTGGTTATATGATTCATTTCTGATCGATGAATTTTTAACTGTACGCAGGTGCTTCCCATTCTTGAGGAGATAAAATGAAAATCCGCAAAACTGTCGTTTTATCCGCAATATGTATTTTAATATCCGGCACGGCCTGGGCGCAGACCGCTACGGTCCCGCTGGACCCGGTCAACAACGCGTTAGATCCGCAGAGCCCCTTTGCCGTCCTGTACCTGCCGCAAAATGCCCCCGCGCCCGTCGATCAGGTCGGCCCTACGGCGTGGACCCATGCCTATGGCAACCCGCAACATAATGCCGCCTTTCCGGTTGCCGCCAGCGCGCCGGCCTGGATTCGTGAGGGTGTACGCTGGAATTTCCCGGAGGCCCGGGCCTGGCCGTTGGGCGACCCGCATCCTTATGGGGAAAAGGTCTATGGCATCAAAGAGGCCCTGCCGGTGCAGACCCAGTTTTACGGCAATGCGCTCGGGGTCTCTGTCGTCAAGGGCGTGGTGTACGCCGAGAGCGATGACATGTTCGCCTACGCCGTCAATGCGCGGACGGGCAAACTGATCTGGAGAACCAGCCCGGTCGCCAATACGCTGATGGGCAATCCGCTGGTGGTCGGCACGCATGTGTACCTGTCTGCCGGAAGCGTATCCTTTAACTTCGCCAACGTGATGGAATACGCCAAACACCCGGCCCAAGCGGGGCGCGGCAAGGACATCAGCTACAACGGGATATTCTGTCTGGACCGGACCAACGGCAAACTGCTCTGGAGTTTCAAAACCGCTGGTGACGCCATGCCGACCCCAGCCTACGCCGATCATTCCCTCTTCATCAGCACCGGAGATGGCAACATTTATCGCATTCGCTCGGCGGATGGCCGGAAAATGTGGCGTACCCATGTCGGCGGTATCGCCAACATGTCCAGCCCCATCGTGTGGGATGGAAAAGTCTACGTCTCCATGTCCGTCATTCCTGGTCTGTATGCCCTGAATGTGCAAACGGGCAAGGTATTATGGAAGGGCGAAATTCCCGGTGCCGTGAATACGGGCATGGGGGATGTGCCGCCCGCTGTGGCGGATGGCATCGTGGTGATGGATTCGGTGGCAAATCCGCAGATGATCCAGGGTAAACCCACCATGACCACCCTGGTGCGAGCCTTCGATGCGCGCGATGGCAAGGTCCTGTGGACCGATGACATGGGACGCGGACCAAGAGTTCCGGCATTCAAGGGGGGCGTGCCTATGATTCATGATCATATGGTCTATGTGGGTTCACCGGTCACGTCCGCTTATGAAGCCATTGACTTGCATACCGGTAAGGTGGCGTGGACCTGGCATGTGCCCAACCCCGGCCCGGCGGGCGCCGGTCGCGGCGCGCCGACCTACTATGATCATACCCTGTATATTTCCACGGGACCGGATATTTATGCCATCGATCCGAAGAACGGGAAGATGATCCATCAATACAAGGTCGGTGGGCGTTTTGGCATCGTCAACCCGACCATAGTCGGTGGCACCATATATCTGGGCAACTCTTGGGACTGGATCAACGCCGTCCCCGTTCATGATGTGAATCCGCAATTCAACGCCCATCCGTCGTAACTCGGGGAGTATTGCGCAGGAAATCACCCATACCCTGCTATACTTCTTCCTCTTTCGCGGTCGTGGACTGGCTCAGCCGGCTGGCGAAGGTCGTGACGGAGTGATGGGGGGCTGATATGCAGTCAGATACACAGGCTTGGGCCGCTGTGGGAGCGGCCCTTTATGCTGCTGATCCACAACAAAAAGTAGAGCAAGTACGGGCTTTACACTGGCCGCTGGCACCCATGCCGGAAGTTTTGGCCCCACCCCTTTCCGCCACACCGGGGCGACCGAGCCATCCCCTGCTGGTGAGTCCCAAAGACTTGCCCAAGCGCCGCGCCCTGCACACGCAGGCAGGCCGCTTCGCTTTGTTGCACGCCCTGGCGCACATTGAATTCAATGCCATCAACCTGGCTCTGGATGCCCTCTATCGCTTCCCCGGTCTTCCTGAGGATTTTTACCGCGACTGGTTGCGGGTGGCGCAGGAAGAAGCGGAGCATTTCGTCCTCCTGCGTCAACAGTTGCAGCGCCTCGGCGGTGACTATGGCGATCTGCCCGCCCACAATGGTCTCTGGGAAATGGCTCTGGACACGGCGGCGGACCCGCTGGAGCGCATGGCGCTGGTGCCACGGGTGCTGGAGGCGCGGGGGCTGGATGTCACCCCGGCCATGCGCGAGCGACTGCTGGCCGCAGGGGATGCGGAAGCGGCCGCCGTGCTGGCGCGGATTGAAAGCGATGAGTGCGGACATGTGGCGGTGGGCAGCCGCTGGTTTCGCTACCTCTGTGCACAACGCGGGCTGGAGCCGGACAGTACCTTCATGACACTCCTGCAGCAGCGTTACCGGGGACGGATTCAGGGGCCGCTGGCGTTGACGGCGCGGCGGGAGGCAGGCTTTTCGGAGCCGGAGCTGGACTGGCTGCAGCGCCGCATCGGACAACCCGCCGCCACAAAGCCGGAGGGTGCGCCATGATTGAGCGGATACTGGGTATTGAAAGCTCCTGCGATGAAACGGGGCTCGCCCTCTATGACCGCCAGCGTGGCCTGCTCGGCGAAGTGCTGTTCAGCCAGATCGCCATTCATGCGCCCTATGGCGGCGTCGTACCGGAACTGGCGTCACGCGACCATGTGCGCCGCCTGCCCTTGCTGCTCGACGAACTGCTGGCGCAGACCGGCGGGCAGCGTCCTGACGCCATCGCGGTCACCGCCGGACCGGGACTCATCGGCGCCCTGCTGGTGGGGGTGAATTTTGCCCGGGGTCTCGCCATGGGCTGGGGTATTCCGGTGATCCCCGTGCATCATCTGGAAGGCCATCTGCTGGCCCCGCTACTGAATGACGTGGATCCCTTCCCGGCGGTGGCTCTGCTGGTTTCCGGTGGGCATACGATGCTGGTGGAAGTCCGGGGCATCGGCGACTATGTTTTGTTAGGGGAAACGCTGGACGATGCGGCCGGTGAAGCCTTCGACAAGGCAGCCAAGATGTTGGGTCTCGGCTATCCCGGTGGGCCGGCGCTGGCGGCACTGGCGGAGGGCGGAGATGCCCAGGCCTTTCGCCTGCCCCGGCCACTGCTGGACCGGCCGGGACTGGATTTCAGCTTCAGCGGTCTGAAAACGGCCTTCCGCCTGGCCGCCATGCCCATCGCGCCCGACGATGAGCAAAAGCGGGCTGACCTGGCCGCCAGTTTTCAGTCGGCGGTGGTGGAAACGCTGTTCAGGAAATGCCAGCGCGCCCTGCAGCGGACCGGGTTGAGGCGTCTGATCGTGGCGGGGGGGGTCGGCGCCAACCGGGCGTTGCGGACTGCGCTGAACGGGCTGGAGTCGGACGGGATCGAAGTCTTTATCGCCGACCTTGCTCATTGCACCGATAACGCGGCGATGATCGCCCTGACCGGCGCATTGCACACGGAGCGGGTCCAGTCGGCCACCGCGGATTTCCCTGTGCGGGCGCGCTGGTCCCTGACGGAGGAGGCGGAGCAGCCATGATGGACCAGTCATTAAGGACTGAAAGGCTTTAACGCTTTTTGAAGGGGCTTTCGCTGCCATCCAGCAGACGACGGATATTGCTGCGGTGCCGCCAGAGGATCAGCGGTACCAGCACCATGATGAGCACCCGCATACTCGTCTCAGGAGATACCGCAAAGACGATGGGCACCGCGCCGATCGCCGCCAGCAGCGCCGCCATGGACGAAACGCGCGTCACCGCGAACACCAGTATCCACAGGCCCAATACCGACAAGCCCAGCACCGGCAGGAGCGCCAGCAGAATACCCAGCGCCGTGGCTACTCCTTTGCCACCGCGAAAACCAAAAAACACCGGATAGAGATGGCCGAGAAAGGTGGCGAGGGCCACGGCGGCCAGCGCCCAGTCCTCCAGCCCGAGCAGGCGGGCGATGACGATGGGGACGACACCCTTGATCAAGTCCCCGAGCAAAGTCAGCAAAGCGGCCTTTCTGCCACCGATGCGCAGGATGTTGGTGGCGCCCGGATTGCCCGATCCGGACAGGCGCGGGTCGCCGAGACCCAAGGCACGCGCCACCAGAATGGCGGTGGCGATGGAACCGACGAGATATCCGCCGCCGGTGAGGACAACATCCAGAAGAAGTGACATGCGGTGCTTTAGTCGGAAAATTGTTTATTATAAGCTGAGCCGCGGCGGATTGTCGCTTTTTTCGGGATAAGCATGGATATTCTTTTTGTACGTGAACTGAAGGTAGATACCCGTATCGGCATCTACGACTGGGAACGCGAGGTCAACCAGACGGTACTCGTCGATCTGGACATTGCCGCCGATGTGCGGGCTGCGGCCCAGACGGACAAGGTGGAAAGCACCATCAACTACCAGACCATCTGCCAGCATCTGGTCGCCCATATTTCAGCATCGGAAGTGGAACTGGTGGAAACCCTGGCCGAGCAGATCGCGGACATCATTCGCAGTGAATTCGGCGCGGCCTGGGTGCAGGTGACGGTGCACAAACCCGCCGCCGTGCGCGGCACACGGGATGTGGGGGTGCGGATCGAGCGGGGCGATCGTCTGCCCTGAGCGACCAAAGGCCCGATCAGGCCGACACCAACACCCCATACAGATCATGGGCATCTGCCCGGGTGATCTCCACCTCCACCCAGTCCCCGACCTGCAATCCCGCCGCCCTGCCCAGATGGACCACGCCGTCGATCTCCGGGGCATCGCTGGCGGAGCGGGCGATCACCTTGCCGCCCCGGCCCACGGCATCCACCAGTACCCGCTGACGCTGGCCCACCCGGCGTTGCAGGCGCCCCCGGCTGATGGCTTCCTGCACGGCCATGAATGCGGCGCGGCGCTCTTCTTTGACCGGCTCCGGCACCGCTCCGGCGAGCGCGTTGGCGGGCGCACCTTCTACTGGCGAATAGGCGAAGCAGCCCACCCGGTCCAGTTCCGCCGCCCGCAGAAAATCCAGTAACTCCGCAAAGTCCGCATCGGTTTCGCCGGGGAAGCCGACGATGAAGGTGCTGCGGATGGTCAGATCAGGCACGATCCGGCGCCAGCCGAGAATCCGGTCGAGGGTTTTTTCGGCGGCGGCGGGGCGGCGCATGGCCTTGAGGATACGCGGACTACCGTGCTGCAGGGGCACATCCAGGTAGGGCAGAATCTTGCCCGCCGCCATCAGGGGCAGGAGTTCGTCGATGTGCGGGTAGGGGTAGACGTAGTGCAGGCGCACCCAGACGCCGAGATCGCCCAGGGCCGCGCAGAGATCGGTGATGCGGGTCTTGAGCGGGCGGCCGTCGTGAAAAGCGGTGCGGTATTTGCGGTCCACCCCGTAAGCGCCGGTGTCCTGGGAAATCACCAGCAATTCTTTGACACCACCGGCCACCAGCGCCTCGGCCTCGCGCAGAATATCGTCCGGCTCGCGGCTGACCAACTTGCCGCGCATGCTGGGGATGATGCAAAAGCTGCACGACTGATTGCAACCCTCGGAGATTTTGAGGTAGGCGTAGTGGGGCGGCGTCAGGCGCAGGCCCTGGGGCGGGACCAGATCGGTGAAGGGATCGTGGGCCGGAGGGAGCGCCTCATGAATCGCGTCGAGCACCGCACTGGCCTGGTTGGGGCCGGTGACAGCGAGCACCTTGGGATGGGCGCCGCGCACAAAGTCGCCGCCCTCGCGGGCACCCAGGCAACCGGTGACCACCACCTTGCCGTTCTCTTCCAGCGCCTCGCCGATGGCCTCCAGCGATTCCGCCACCGCCGCGTCGATAAAGCCGCAGGTGTTGACGACGACCACATCGGCGCTGGCGTAATCCCCCACCAGCAGATAGCCCTCGGCGCGCAACTGGGTGAGGATGCGTTCGCTGTCCACCGTGGCCTTGGGGCAGCCGAGGCTGACGAAGCCGACTTTAGACGGCGTATTCGCGCCCACCTTCAAAAGGTGTTGCTCACGCTGACCACTCCCGGCACCGCGCCGACGATACGCTCGACCACCTGTTTGAG
Source organism: Pseudomonadota bacterium (assembly GCA_021840785.1). Next base: position 13,902 of record JAKBXD010000008.1, on the reverse strand, counting down.
ATCGATGACGGCGTTGGGGCAACCGGCGCAGGCGCCTTTCATGCGGACGCGCACATCGCGTTCGATGATTTCCACCAGCTCGATATCGCCGCCATCGCGGTGGAGGATGTGGCGTACCGTCTGCACCGCCTCTGCGACGGCCGCAGGGTCGGGCAGGGGGTCGTCGGGACCGTAGCGTTTCTGGCGATCAAGACCGCGCTCGGCCATGGCCTGGGCGTGGGCGATTTTGGCCGCGGCGAGGGGATCTTCCGCCTCCAGGGCGTCCAGTTCGTCTTCGCTGTAAAAGCGGATGGGGGATTTTACGGTTGAGCTCATGGCCGTCAATATAACATGCGACCACCATCGACGACGAGATTGTGGCCGGTGACATAAGGGGCATCGAAGAGCAGATAGGCGACGGCGCCGGCAATATCCTGGGGACTGCCGACACGCTTCAGGGCGTTGCGCTCGATGAGTCCCTGCTGGTCGCCATCGGGCGGGTCTTTATCCTCGGCCCAGAGCACCACGCCGGGCGAGACGCTGTTGACGCGGATCTCCGGCCCCAGTTCTTTGGCGAGGGCGCGGGTGAGAGCCAGCAGACCCGCCTTCGTGACACTGTAGGGCAGGTAGCCGCGCAGGGGAATTTCGGCGTGGATATCGCCTATGTTGACGACGGCGCCGCCGCTTTTCCGCAAATGGGGCGCGGCCGCCTGCGTCAGGAAAAGGGGCGCGCGCAGATGCACGGCCTCCATCGCCGCCCAGTCGTCAGACGTGATTTCGCCGAAAGGGGCAGGGGAGTACAGCGAAGCGTTGTTGACGAGGCCGTCGAGATGGCCAAAATATTCAATAGTCGCATCTATCAAGCGAGCGGGGGTTTCCGCCTCGCTGAGATCGCCGGCAATCAGGAAGGCTTCGGTGCCATACTGCATGCGCAGCTCCTGCACCAGAGCTTCGGCCTCTGCTGCGGATCGCTTATAATGCAGGGCGAGCTGGCAGCCCTCCGCCGCGAGCTGGCGGGCAATGGCGGCGCCCACCCTGCGGGCGGCGCCAGTGATGAGAACGACTTTTCCGGTAGCTTTCAAGAGGTGTCCATGCGCGTAGAGCGTCCCGATTTTTTAACCCATTCTCACGGGGGGCGCAAGACACATCTGCCCGTCCCGGACGCCGATGCGCTGGTCCACTCGGCGGCGTTGCTGACCCATATCCGGCGGGAAATCGATGCCGCAGGTGGGATGATCTCCTTCCGTCGTTATATGGAGCTCGCTCTCTACACGCCGGGGCTGGGCTACTACATGGCGGGGCAGACCCGCTTCGGTGCGGCGGGCGACTTCGTCACGGCACCGGAAATGGGACGGGTGCTGGCCGCCGTACTGGCCCGGACCCTGCAACCCGATCTGGGGCCGGACGGCATTCTGGAATTTGGCGGCGGGAGCGGCGCACTGGCTGGCCAGATCCGGGAAATTTTGCCGGACACACCCTATACCCTGCTCGAACCCAGCCCCGATTTGCAGGCGCGGCAACACGCGGCCGTGCCCGGCATTCAGCATCGGCAAACGCTGCCGGAACATTGGCGCGGCGTGCTGCTCGCTCACGAAGTGCTGGACGCCATGCCGGTGCAGGTGCTGGAGTTGGACGCCTTCGGACAATTGCACGAATGCGGTGTGCATTGGAATGGCGAGGCACTGGAGTGGGCGCTGTTGCCACCGCCAGTCCCTGCGCCGCTGGCGGCGCGCTTGGCACCCTATGTAACGCATTGGCCCCGGCCCTATCGGACGGAGATCAATCTCACCGCCGAATCCTGGCTGCGCGAGGTCGCCACCCGTCTGGACTCCGGCGCCATTCTTCTGATTGATTACGGGCACGAGGCCGCAGAGTTTTATCACCCACAGCGGCAGATGGGCAGCCTGCGCGCCTACTATCGCCATCACTGGCTGGACGATCCCTTTTATCTGCCGGGCCTCTGCGACCTCACCGCCCACGTGGATTTTACCGCGCTGATGACCGCTGCGGTGGAGGCCGGGCTGGAAGTAGCCTTTTATGGCCATCTCGCCCGCTTTCTGGTGGAACACGGGCTGGCCGAGGTATATGGCGCCCTCTGCGCGCAGGCGGGTGACGACGGCATATTCGCCCTGAATAACGAGATTAAACGCCTCACCCTGCCGCAGGAAATGGGCGAGAGCTTCAAGGTATTGATTCTGATAAAGCGGGAGAACGTATGACCATTCAGATTTACGGCATTCGCCACTGCGACACCATGAAAAAAGCCTTCGCCTGGCTGGACAACCATGGGCTGGAGTACCGCTTTCACGATTACAAAAAGGCCGGAGTGCCAATGGCGGAACTCCGCCATTGGCTGGAGCACTGGGACTGGGAAATCCTCATCAATCGCAAAGGAACTACCTGGCGACGCTTACCGGAGCATGAACGGGAGATCGTCGTGGATGCTGAATCCGCACTTAAACTGATGGAAACACACCCCAGCCTGATCCGTCGACCCATTTTGACCAACGGTGACCAGGGCCTGCTGGGTTTTGATGTGGCGGCGTGGGCGCAGGCATTTCTTATCCGCCGCGAGGCAGGATGATCGACCATCCTGGACAGACTGGGGACGGACCTTGGTTGCCCGATGGGTTTGTCTATCGTTCTTCTGCGGCTTTACTGCGCTGGAACGCATCCAGAATCGCCGCCTCAAATGCTTTTTCCGCCTGTTCAACAACGCGCCAGTCGCCATTTATGGGAGAAGAAAGCAATAGGGCATTCATGGCCGCGATAGCCTGGTGATATTCTGCGTGAAGCCGATACAGAGGATCGTCGTCGGGAATTCCTAGGCGATGCATATCGACATGAATAGGACAGATTGTGGCATTCGCCAGCGTCGCACAGTCCACCAGGCGTGGATTGTAACAAATCGTTTTTTTCAACGCGTCATGATTAACGAGCTGTGTGGCATAGAGCCCGAGCAGACTGGCGGGCTGCTGCTGCGGGTGTAAAGGGACCGGATCGAGAAATGCCTGCAACTGTGATAGTGGCATGGGCCTGGCGATCGCATAACCCTGGAGGAAATTGGCGCCCATGATCGTTACCGCATCCAGGATGTCATCCGTTTCCACGCCCTCCACCACCAGATCCACTCCCATTCCAACGGCGAGGGCCTGGATAGATTCCACAAAGTGGAGATCCTGGGGGTGCTGTTCCAGGGTTCGGATAAAACCCTGATCCAGTTTGATCTCATCGACGGGAAGGTCTTTCAGGCGCAAGAGGGAGGAATAGGCACTACCCACGTCATCCAGGGCCAGACGCACGCCAAGCGCCCGCAATTCCAGGAGATGTTTCAAGGCGGCGGGCTGTTCCAAAAAATCGCTTCTTTCGAGAATCTCCAAGGTGATGCGTGACGGATCCGCCTTGCCTGAGGCAACCATTTCCCGCAGCCACAAGGTGCTGGATTCCGAGATGGAACTTGGATCTACATTCACGGATACCCACAAGGACCACCCTTGAGCCTCCAAGATGGGCAGGTCCGTCAAGGCCTGATCCAGAACCTTCTTGCTGAGCACAAACAAATCGGCCTCTTGTAATTGTGGCAGAAACTCAGCCGGTGACCAGACTTTTCCTTCTGCATCCCGCAAGCGAGACAGCGCCTCTACACCCGCCACCTTGCGAGTGCGGCTATCCAGGATCGGTTGATACCAGATCTCCAGAGCTCCGGTATCCAGTAGACGTTGCGCCATTGTGCGCCGTATTTTTCGAGTTTCCTCGCCGAAAAGTACCCAGGAAAACTCCCGATTGGCCTTGTGGGCCTTACTCTCATATAGCGCCTGATCGGCCAGACGCAGAAGGGCATCGGGATTGTCTCCCTCCGCAAAAGGATAAATGGCCACCCCCATGCTGAGGCCGATACTTACCATCTGCCCGTCCTCCAGGGTGATGGGGGCACTGATCGAGCGTCCGATCGTGTCGAGGATGGCTTCCAGGGGATCCAGGTGATCTAAATTCTCTACCAGCACGACAAACTCATCGCCGCCTACACGCGCGATAAAATCGGTTTTACGCAGACTCTGCGGCAAGCGTTGGGCGACGATCCGCAGCACTTGATCTCCGGCGTCATGACCATAGGTGTCGTTCACCGGCTTAAAACTGTCCAGGTCCAGCATGCATAACGCCAGAAGACTCTCGTTCCGCGTTGCGTGGGCTATGGCGCGATCCATCTCCATATCCAGGGCGCGGCGGTTAGGCAGGCCCGTCAACAGGTCAGAAAGAGATTGTCTGGATAACTCACCCATGAGGTGATGACGTTCCGTAACCTCCATGGAGGTCCACACAATAACGGGATGTTTCGGATCCGTCAGCAGTCGCTGACCAGAAACGTCCACATAAACAATCTGGCCATCTTTGCGTTTTATCGCGAGATCTTTCAGCGCCCCATAGCCCTCGGCGAGCACTTCCTGGGCGAGTGTGGCCATGCTTGCGCTGCTTTCATGATCCGGACAGCTCTTTCCCGCAAAAAGCTCCACCAGGTCCTCCACAGAAGAGGCACCATAGATTTCCAGCATGCGGGCGTTTACCCGTTCGATAAGCAGATCCGGAAAACGCACGATGCTGATGCCCGCAGCAAGGTTATTCAGCAGCGCCTCATTGAAAGCCTGGGTAGCACGCTCCCGGTGGACTGCATCCAGATGGTCCAGCCCAAAGCTGATGTCTTTGGCCATCTCTTCCATAATCCCGCGAACATCGGTCTCCACTGCCTTTGCGTCGCCTTTTGCATAGACGGTGCACACGGCCCAAAGGACTCCATTCCGACGGATCGGTAGCACAGAACTGCCGTGAAATCCAAAATGGGCGACACGCTCTCGCCAGAGAGCCTTCGCATTCTGGGAGAAATCGGCATCATAGATGGCCCTTTGCTGTCTCCAGACCATCCCGGTGATTCCTTGTCCTTCCGGAATATCCGCCCGGCTGGATATTTTTATATCGTTCAGATAACCGGTTTCTCCTGCCGCCGCCAGCACCTGAAAATCTCCTTGCGCATCAGGTCTGCCAATCCAGGCAAGGGCGCTGCTGGTATATTGCACGATGAGGTCGCAAACCTCCTGAAGTAGGGAGTCCTCATCGTCTGCGCGAGTGATGGCTTGATTTACCTCACCCAGCAGCACATTAAAATCCGTGAGTTTCCGCTGATGCTCCAGGCTCCGTTGCAAATCTGCCTCCAAGACCTTGCGCTTGGTAATATCTCGGGCAGAATCCAACAATACCCATTTTCCCTGTATCTGGATGGGCGAACCATTGATCTCCACATCGATAATGGTCCCATCCTTACAACGATGGCGAGTCTCAAAGCGCAAGGACTCCGCTGTGGAAAATTGCCGGGCGATTAACTCCTTCAGCTCACCGGCGCTTTTCTCGGCGTCCCACTGGGAAACGTGCATACCCAACATTTCCGCACGGGAGTAGCCGAGCATGGTGCAGAACTGATAGTTAACCTCGATCAGAAAGCCGTTTTCGTCAAGAACGTGAATACCATCGCTGGCATTGTTCAATAAAGCTTCGTTTTTCTCCGACGATTCCTGAAGGGATTTTTCCAGCGAGATGAGTGCCTGGTGTTGCCGCCACTGCGTCAGGGCCAGACCGAGGGTGGCGGCCAACTGGCCGAGCAATCGCTGCAGGGATGGGGTGAAATGCCGGGGCAAGTCGCTCACTATCACCAGTACGGCGGATGGCTCCGTGTCTTCGTACACGAAAACCGGATAGGCCATGACACTCCGAATACGGGACAGCGGCGCTTGCTGTTGTTGTACAACCGTCATCGCGGGAGACTGCTGAGGACGGGTGGGTCCCTGTGCGGTTTTTTCGCGGAAGGCCCGACTGGGGATCATGTCGCCATAAGGGAAGTGTGCCGCATCACGGGAGGGTGTCAGCGCTTCCATGGTCTGTCGAAGTTCCGGTGTGTCCGCGCTGGCGGCCACGACCCGCAACCACTCACTGTTCGCTTCGGGAACGACGACATAGGCGCCGATGGCTTCCGTCTGCTCCACCACGACCGCCACCAGCCGCCGATACATAACCTCGGGATCGCCCTGGCGCAGCAAATCCTGCTGGGCCAGGATCGCTGCCATCTGGTATTGGCGAAAGCGCAGTATCCGGCGGAGGAGTTGTAGTAACAGCGCCACCCCGGCCAGAACGCACAAAGCGGTCAGCAGAATGGACAGTCGCGTCCGTTCCACCCGCCAGAAGGCACGATCCAGTGCCGCCGCCGTCCATTGCACCTGCAAAGCCCAGGGATAACCGGGGACAGGAACTACTACTTGACCAACGGGCCTGGGCAGAGGCGTACCCGGTGCCGCCCAGTGGCCATCTTTCCAGATCGATATAACCTGCCCATGCGGTCGCATGAGGACGATAGATTGCAGGTATAGCGGTGTATGGATCACGCTCAGATGGGAGAGCATGAAGGAACAGCCAATGAACCCCAGCACATGGCCTTCGCTGTTCCGGATACGCTGCCGCATAGTCAGTACCCAGGCATGTGCCCGATCGGCGTAGAAAGGCTTTCCCATGAAGCGATCTGGATATCCCGGTAGGGGCGTGAAGTCATTGTCCGCAGCAATGCGCCTCGTCGACTGCTGCACGCTCGACCAGACGATTCGATTGCCGGACGGATCCCGAACATCGATGGCCATAATGGCCGGATGGGTCTGCTGAAAGGCGACAAAGGCGGAAAGAACCTTGGCACTCGGTAACAGATGGTCCGTGCCCTGGGCAAAAAAAGCATTTCTGAGGAATGCAAGGTCATAGAAACGTGCGTCGATGTTGGCGGCCACTATACCGGCGGTTTGCGTGGCGGTGACTTCCGCCCAATTATGAAAATCGGCCCGGATGGATTGCTTCAGATCAGCGGCACGCCACCAGGCAATACTCATGAACAAGAGTGCCAAAGCGATGAAAAAAGCCCTGGTTCCCCACAGAATTTCACGGTCACTGCGGGAAAACACTCCGACTTTCTTCTTGGCTTTGCCTCCCATGAAACGAGCCAACAATAAACGCCGGGCAGATGATACATGGCGCAGAGGGGGCATCTTGGCGGGATCTCCAGTCTTTTAGCAAGTATATCAGATCGGCACCGTCATCATCAGCCTTATACATTTGTCGTATTGGGGGATTACCGGCTAGAAACATTAGGCGAACGGGTTGCCGCACGCGGCGACCAAGAATGAGTTATACTGGACGATGCTTGGTGGACCTTCGCACACCGCTACACAGGAGCATGATCATGAACCGTTGGGTGGCAACCATGACCGGTATACTGCTTATCGGTAGCTTCGCTGCCGGGGCCCAGGCAAGTACGGACAGGGCATCAGCCCCTTATCCGCTCACGCATAACAGGACCATCGCCCAGATGCGCCAGCATCTCCAGCATGAAGAGATCGCGCAGCACCAGTTGGAAGAAAGGATTATCACCCTGAAGGCCCACCATGACCGGGCAGGCGTTATTCGCGCCGAGCAACAACTGAAATCCAGGACGGCCAATATTGCAGAGCTCAGAGCAGAACTGCATGATGCCATGACCAATGGTGAAGGATACCAGAGCAAGACACATTAAAGCCCGGCGATAACATCACTCCAGAAGGAAACCATCATGAGCAAAACACAGCAGAGCAATAAAGAAACCAAGAAGCAGTCGGCGATGTCACCCAAAGAGAAGAAACAGGCCAAACAGGCCAAGAAGAATTCCAGCGGTAGTGGTGTCACCATCGTTCCCCGCTGAGATCATCGGCGCCAAGTCAAAAAGTGTGGAGGAGTCCCGTAACAGAAACAGCTTGCGGTACGCAGAAGTAAGGAAGAATACGTGATGCTCTAATGTGTCGTCAGGTTATTCCGAGGAGAGCGTCATAGCTACAAAAAAGTTAGAGTTTTCGTCCTGCGTAAAAAATACCCTGAACAACGCATCGGATACGAACTTGTTACGCTCGGAGTTGTTCAACGTTGAACAACTGAAACAACATGCGGTAACGTTGGCTGGTCAGCATGCTATCGATCCATACCCCGGGCCAGATCGCCTGCTACCACGTCTGGCCGACAACGCCGCTGTTTTGCGTGCGGCCTATGACGTGGTCACCGCAGGAACCGCGCAGGCTGAGCAGCGGACCCTGGCTGGCGAGATTTGGTTGCTCGATAATTTCTACCTCATCGAGCAACAAATCATTCTGGCACGAAGACATTTGCCTAGCGGCTATGGCAAGCAACTGCCACGCCTGCAATCCGGCAGCTTAGCGGGATTCCCCCGTATCTACGACCTCGCCTCTGAATTGATTGCGCATCAGGATGCCCGTGTCGACAGTGATAATGTCAGCGCCTATATTCAGGCCTACCAAAGCGTTACGGCATTAACGCTGGGCGAATTATGGGCCTTCCCCATCATGCTGCAATTGGCGTTGTTGGAAAACCTACGCCGCGCTGGTCTGCTCGTTGCCTGCCGGCGAGAGGAACGCAACGCCGCCATGAACTGGGCGGATCGCATGCTCGCCACCGCAGAAAAAAAGCCGAAACTGCTGATCCAGCTACTTGCTGAATTCGCGCATGCGGATATGCCCTTGACGGCACCGTTTGTAGAGGAGTTTTACGCCAGATTGCAGGCCTACGGTCCCGCTATGGCGTTCGTGCAAACCTGGGTCGAACATAAATTGCTCGAACAGGGCATAACCGCGACGCAGTTGTCCGAAGTGTCCGCCAGAAGATCCGCTGCCAACCAGATATCCATGGCAAACAGTATTGGAAGCCTACGCTTCCTCACCGCTGTGGACTGGCGGGATCATGTCGAAGCATACAGCGTTGTCGAACAAAGCCTGCGCCAAGACCCTATGGGAATATACGCCGGACAAAATTTCGCAACACGCGATCGTTATCGCCACGCTATTGAAGATATTGCGCGCAGCAGCCGGCGCGATGAGCTGGCCGTGGCGGAAGAGGCAATTGCACTTGCCCAGGCGGTAGCGCAGCAAACAGGCAGCGGCGATCGCTCTGCGCATGTCGGCTATTATCTGCTGGATCGGGGTCGGCAACACCTTGAGCGGGCGATGGGCTGTCACTTCGAATGGCGCTCAGCGGCCCGACAGATGGGCGACCATCTCCGTCTTTCCCTGTATATCAGCGCCATACTATTATTGACGGCACTGATCAGTTTAATTTTGTGCTTCCCCCTTGCCGGTCTCAGCTCTGCAGACTGGCGTTTCTGGTGGCTAGGCATTGTCGGGGTTGTGAGCATTTCAGCTTTGGCGGTTTCTCTGGTAAATCGCCTGATTACCCTCTTTATGGCGCCCGGCACCCTGCCGCAGATGGATTTTTCGCAGGGTGTTCCTGATGCGCACCGCTGCATGGTCGTTATCCCGACGCTGCTGAGTACGCCCCAAGAAATTGACGCGTTGCTGGAGGCCCAGGAAATCCGCTACCTCGGAAACCGCGATCCCAATATTTACTTCGCGTTACTGACGGATTTTCGGGATGCGGCAGAGCAGACCTGTCCGGAAGACGCTGCATTGATCGACTATGCACGTGTCGCTATTCAGACCCTCAACACCCGCTATGCCGATGATCGACCTTGCCTATTTTATTGGTTTCATCGGCCGCGGGTATGGAACCCATTTGAACGGGTGTGGATGGGCTACGAACGCAAACGCGGCAAACTGGAACAATTTAATGCGCTGCTGAGAGGGTCGGCGGAGACAGCGACATTCTCAGAGCAAGTCGGCGACCTGTCCATCCTCGGCAGCATCCGTTATGTCATCACCCTCGATACCGACACGCAATTGCCCCGTGACACGGCGCGGGCACTGATCGGTGATATGGCGCATCCGCTTAACCAGGCCGTATATGACGCCGACAAGGGCCGTATCGTCGATGGCTATGCGATCATTCAGCCCCGCGTGGCGATCGACCTGACCAGTGCCGGTCAATCACCATTCACCAAACTCATGGCCGGGGATTCCGGTATCGACCCCTATACGCGCGAGGTGTCCGATGTCTATCAGGACGTTTTCAGCGAAGGCTCCTTCATCGGCAAGGGCATTTACAATGTAGATGCCTTCCGTCAGGCGGTTGATGGCCGTTTTCCAGAAAACCTCATCCTCAGTCATGATTTACTGGAAGGCGGGTATGCCCGTGCGGCACTGGCGACCAACGTCGTCCTGATCGAAGAATTGCCGGGAAGTTACACCGCAGAGGCCTCCCGTCGACATCGCTGGATTCGGGGTGACTGGCAGATTGCCGGCTGGCTGTTGCCGTCGGTGCCTGGTGCCCCAACGGCCGACGGTATGCAGGCACCGCGTCCGGCCAATCCGCTATCGAGTTTGTCGATGTGGAAAATCTTTGACAATCTCCGTCGCAGCCTGGTGTCGTCCGCGCTATTGTTACTGCTGGCGGGGGGATGGCTCCTGGACCCGGCCTTCTCCTGGTTATGGACCACACTGGTAACCGCTATCATCCTCGTGCCGGTCCTGCTTTCGCCGCTCATCGACCTCTTCCGCAAGCCTCAAGACCTCGACTTGGCGGCACATCTCGCCCTGACCAGAGCTTCGGCAATTCGCCCACTGCTCTCCGCACTACTGACTGTCGCACTGCTGCCCTATGACGCCGTGATGAGTCTGGATGCCATTCTGCGCTCGGGCACGCGAATGCTCTTCACCCGTCGGGGATTGTTGCTTTGGCAACTGCCTTCCTACCTCCGCCGTAACGCCTGTCAGACCCCCGGCGATTTTTTCATGGAGATATGGAGTGCACCACTGCTCGCCATCCTTATCGGGATAGCCTTGGTGGTTGCCGCCAATCTGGGGCTCAGTTCGCCCTCAGCCTTACTGTTCAGCACGCCCATTTTAGTGTTATGGCTGTTTTCACCGCTTATCGCATGGCGGATCAGTCAGCCGCTGCGGACCGGTGTTACGGATTTGGATGACACACAGCGACGTTTTCTGCGGCTGTCGGCACGGCGTACCTGGCGGTTTTTTGATGACTTTGTCAGCCCTGCGGAGCACTGGTTACCCCCCGATAACTTTCAGGAGTATCCCGCGGCGGCCATTGCCTCGCGCAGCTCACCGACCAACATGGGCATGTCCTTGCTGGCGAATCTGGCGGCCTATGATTTTGGTTATATTTCCGCCGGCAAACTCCTTCAACTGACCGAAAACACCGTGGCAAGCATGGAGCAACTGGAACGCTATCACGGTCACTTCTATAACTGGTATGACACGCGCACCCTGCAAATATTAAGTCCGCAATACATCTCAGCGGTGGACAGTGGCAATCTTGGCGGCTGCCTGCTCACCCTCCAGGCGGGGTTGAACGCGCTCAAAGATCATCCGGTGCTGCCGGATAACGCCTTTGCGGGTTTGCAGGATACGCTGCATCTGTTGGCAGCATGCATCCACGACATCCCCACGGCGGACCTGACCGAAAAAGTCCATGCACTGCACGACATACTGTCTGCCACGGCGCTCAACGGGTTCCCCGCATCCCTGGTGGATGCCCGTGAGCGGCTTGCTGATATTCAACGGATCAGCAGCGATCTCGTGAATGGGCTCCCCGCCGATGCTCCGGCGGATAGCGATTGTGCTTACTGGGTGCGGACATTTGATCAACAATGCCGCGCTTTCGCGGCGGACCTGGAAGACCTCACCCCTGCAGCGCGGCATTTAAACGCTGCCCCGACACTGGCCGAATTGGCCAATGACATTGCCATGGGGACGGCAAACACCCGGGCGGCTGCCGCAGAACGGTTGCGGGTCATCGATCAATTGGTGGATCGCTGCCGCGCGTTGGCGGTGATGGATTTTGAATTTCTTTACGACCATACGCGCGACCTGCTGGCTATTGGTTACGATGTCGGGGAACGGCGCCGTGATCCCGCCTGCTACGACCTGCTGGCATCGGAAGCACGCCTGGCCAGTTTTCTGCTTATTGCACAAGGGCAGGCACCACAAAAACATTGGTTTTCGCTGGGCCGCCTGTTGACGAGCTACGGCGGCGAACTGTGCTTGATTTCATGGAGCGGCTCGATGTTTGAGTATCTCATGCCGCAATTGATCATGCCGGATTTCCCCAACACGCTGCTCAACCAGACCTGCAAAGCGGCCGTCTCCCGCCAAATAGAATATGGTCGCCAGCGCGCCATACCCTGGGGGATATCGGAATCCTGCTTCAACGTCATGGACATGCATCAAGTCTATCAATACCGGGCGTTTGGAGTTCCCGGTCTCGGTTTCAAACGCGGTCTCGGCGATGATTTGGTGATTGCACCCTATGCCAGCGCGCTGGCCCTGACCATGCTGCCGTGGGCGGCATGTCATAACTTGCAAGCCCTTGCCGCGCAAGGGTTTCTCGGTACTTATGGATTTTACGAAGCCATCGATTACACGCCATCCCGGGTGCCACCGGGCGAGAGTCATGCCATTGTCCGCACCTTTATGGCGCATCATCAAGGCATGAGCCTCCTGGCTTTTGCCCATGTCCTTCTCAATCAGCCGATGCAGCGCCGGTTTTTATCTGATCCCGGCATTCAGGCCACTCAGTTATTGTTGCAGGAGCGTCTGCCCAGGCAAGAGGCCACCTTGCATCCCCATGCCGCTGAAGTCAACGCCGCCGCAAAGGTGTCCAGCGCCGAGACCGCCGCGATTATGCGCGCATACACCAATCCGGATACGTCCATGCCAGAAGTCCACCTTCTGTCTAATGGCCGCTACCACGTCATGATCAACCACGCCGGCAGCGGCTACAGTCATCGTGGTGGTCTCGCCGTGAATCGCTGGCGCGAGGATACCGCCGTAGATAACTGGGGAACCTTCATTTATCTGCGTGATCATCATTCCGGACACTTTTGGTCGACAAGCTATCAACCCACCCGAAGCAAAGCCGATCACTATGAGGCGATTTTCGTCCAGGCGCGGGCGGAATACCGTCGCCGCGATCAGATGATAGAGAGCTATATGGAAGTCGCCGTTGCACCAGAAGACGATGTGGAGATCCGCCGCGTGACGCTCACCAATATCTCCCCGCGCATTCGTCAGATAGAGTTAACGAGTTATACCGAGATTGTCCTCGCGTCGCCGAATGCCGACCTTGCTCACCGCGCATTTAGCAACCTGTTCGTTCAGACCGAAATTCTGGCAGAGCACAATGCGATTCTCTGTACCCGACGGCGCCGCTCACCGGACGAGCAAGTGCCTTGGATGTTTCATCTGTTTGCGGCTCCCGGAGTTACCGCCAGCGCAGCATCTTACGAAACCGATCGCGCACAGTTCATCGGCCGTGGTCGTACCGTCGAACATCCGCGCGTCTTCGATAGTCTACAACAGGCTACATTATCAAATAGCGAGGGCCCCGTATTAGACCCCATTGTGGCCATCCGTCGTACGCTGACGCTTGGCGTAGACGAGTCCGCGACGGTGCAGATCATTTCCGGAATTACCGACACCCGTGCGGCCGCCATCGCCCTGCTGGAGAAGTATGGTGATCGTCACCTGGCGGAACGGGCTTTTGAAATGGCCTGGTTCCAGAGCCAGGAAGTGCTCCGTCATCTGAGCGCCAGTGAAGCCGATGCCCAGGTGTATGGCCGCCTCGCCAATTCCGTGGTCTACGCCAGTGCCCTGCGCCGGGCCGCGCCCAGTGTGATTGCCCGTAATCAGTTAGGGCAATCCGGCCTGTGGCGCTTCGGGATATCGGGCGATTTACCGATTGTGCTGCTGCGCGTCAGTCAATTAAACCGCATCAATCTGGTAAAACAAATGCTGCAGGCCCATGCCTATTGGCGACTGAAAGGACTGGCGGCCGATCTGGTGATCGTCAACGAAGATTTCACCAGCTACCGGGCCACGCTGCAAGATCAGATAATGGGCTTGATTCACGCAGGTCCGGAAGCACAAGTCATCGACAAACCCGGCGGCG
>JAKBXD010000155.1 GCA_021840785.1 Pseudomonadota bacterium | reverse complement strand
AAAGATTGTCGTTTGAAGCATTGCAAGCAATCGATAATGCGGTAACAAAGGATATTGATGCCCTTCGTGTAAGGATAGAGAAGTCAGAGAGGTTGTTGCAGGAGGGGCACGAAAGGCTTGCTACAAATGGCGATCTTTCCGATCTGGGTACATGCGCCGCCTACATCGCTCAGAAGTACCCAGAAGGGCTCCCGCAGTTGGGTGTGATAAAAGAAAGTAATCCAGAGTTATATCGCTACATTAACTCAAGTGGTAGGAAAGCGCATAGGATCTGGACGCTTAAGGCGGTTCTTTATCCAAATGCCCGCGACCTCGTGCCGCTCGTTGTTTTTCTGGCCATTGAATCTGCTTTGAATCCGACGACATTGTATGAGTTGGAGTGGTCAGGTGTCGACTTTGGAGAGCTTCTCGGGCAGCCCGTTGTGCGACTGGGCGGAACTAAGTGGCGGGCAAACGAAGATCCCGTGGTCCCGATTTCGGCGGCTCGCATTCAGCCGGTGCTAGACCTTCTCAGGCGTTTAACGAAGTTGGTGCGCGCGACCGTCAGCGAGCCGTTGAAGGACAGGTTGTTCCTTTTCAATCGGTTTCAGGGAACGAATCCTGCTGGCCGAGGACTCGGTGGCAATGACAGGGGAATAAACAAAAGCGATGCGTCCTGGCATCGCGGCCTCATGGAGTTCTGCAGGGATTATGGGCTCTCGCCGTTTACGCTCAGCCAGATCAGGGCCACGATCGGCGACGAGATTGGCCTCCGCGAGGGCATCGTGGTGTCGAGTCAGGTCCTGGGACACCAAAATGCTCGGACCACGGATACGCATTACGTCAGTGACGGAACGCGGTGGCGGGAGGCGGAGTCGTTAGGAAAAGCCATGCTTTTCATGGAGCGATGGTTCAGATCGGACGGGAAGATCGATCCGCGTCGACGTCGGCTGACGTCGCGCATGGATCGTGGCGCCGCCACGCCCGGCTTTCATTGCTTCGATCCTTACGATTCGCCATGGCCGATGCAGGGCAAGAATCGGTTGTGCACCGCTTACGGCCGATGCCCCTCTTGCCCTTTGGCGGCCGCCGATATCCATGACCCTGGAGCTGTCGCGTTGTACTTGTCATTGCGTACGGCGATCTTCGGCGCGCAAGGCCGGATCGGTGGTGAGGCTTGGCGGGCGCGTTATGGCCGCGTGTTCATTGATCTCGATGCGCTACTGAAGCATGTACCCGGTGACGTCATGAGCGCAGCCATGCGCTTCCATATCACTTTGCCGACGGTGGAGTGACGATATGTTGACCGCAGAAATCATTCGCGTCAATTCCGGTGCTCATTTCCATCTCCGCCCCGAATGTGAATTGGACGAGGTCTGGGTGTCCTCTAAGAGTCGGTGGAGGGATTCTGTCTGGTCTCTGGATAATGCGAGTATTGGCCAGCGTCCCTTGGCATCGAAAGTGACTTGGGATATGAAGTTGCCTGATGGGCGTAACCTCCTCGACCCAGAACATTCTCAATTGCTTGGATGGCTACGGCGATTTGTCTGGGGTCTGTTTGTGGATCCCCGAGACAAAGTTAAGGCATATAAAACCGGGAATGGCGCTCTGCTGACACAAGGGCTTCGAGTTGTCGTGCCATGGATGGTTGAGCGCGGGCAGATGTGGCCAAAAGATGTAAACAAGGAATTCGTGGCCGCGTTCATTGAAGATCTACCATCGATTGTCGCTGTGGAAGTTGATGACGAAGAGGTTATTAGGGAAGGGGCAGCTTATATGCCCTTGAAGATTATCGACCTGCTCTGGCGGCAGCGTCAAGCGCTGGAAGAGGCGGGCATCTCGCCGATGCCGGAACGGCCTTGGCTAGACGAGAAGGGCGCTAATTCGATTGCGAAGCGGATAATCACCGAGGCGCGGGGTTGGATCCGGCCTTTGCCGGACGAGGTGGCTATTCCACTGATGAACAAGGCGGCCTGGTTTCTGGGGGCCCCTGCGGAAGATGTTTTGCGGCTACGTGAAAAGATCGAGAAGGCCTACCGTGCAATAGAAGACCCCCACGAAAAACTATGGCGGCTTCAGCAGGACCGCCGAGGGCGCGTTGACGCGGCCTTGAGTGACCATGCGTTTTCTATCATCGACGGTGAGTCTGGGTCATGGCACGAGCCCCTAATGAGCTGTGAGGCCAAGAGCGGTCGCAAATCGTATGCGGTGCGGCGCGTGCGACAATTGGTCGCCACTATTGCAGGCGCCGCGTGTATTACGATCCAGTCCTCGACTGGAATGCGCGCAAGTGAGATATGTGCTTTGCGTGCAGGTGCCTGCCCAGACACTGGTCTTCCACATGGGGTCCGTATCGTCGAGACATCGTCGGGGCTCAATGAAGCATTCGTACTTCGATCGGAACTGACCAAGGAAGAAGAGCTTCCACGGGATGTAGATTGGTTGCTTGGAATGCGGCCGATGGGTAGCGACGAAATTCCTCTTCCGGTCCACGCCATGCAGGTCCTTGACAGACTGTTCGCGCATGAACGGAAACTTGCCAAAACGGATCGACTATTGATTACTACTAAGAGTGGAGTGGATCTTGCCGTAACTGAGATGCAAATCAACCTCTTCAATACCTCTCGGCTGAACCGCTTCATCAAGAATTTTATTGAGCGGTGGGTGGATCTGTCCAACCTGCCGGACGAGTCTGCACACCGAATTGCTCGGAATGACCTCATTCCCTGGCGTAAATCGAAGGGGCGTATCATCCGGTCACACCAGTTTCGCAAGACCTATGCCCAGTTCGCGCTGTCCATTGATCCGCGTCTACTGCCAGCGGTTCAGCGCCAATACCATCACGTAGCTATGGCTATTACGGAAGGCGGTTATTGGGGGCGCAATCGTATCCAGATCGAGCCGATCAATGCCATGGCATCGCAACTCACGGCCATGCAGATGTACGAAATGGTAACTGGCCGGACAAGGGTCGCCGGAAAGATGGGCGCCCAGCTTGAGCAGGGGATCGACGAGGTGCGTAAGTTGGTTGAAGGTGTGGATATGGAAGTCGGCTGGAGGCGCGTCATGCGCTTTGTCCGTGATAACAGCCTGCACATGTGGTTTGCCCCGCATGGTAATTGCTTCCCAAGGGACCCTGGGGTTATGGGCTGTCATAAGGCTGCGGGGACGCGTCCAATTGGTGTGCCCTTCCCCAACTTCACCACGCGAGAGCCGTCACTCTGTGCGGGTTGCGATTGCTTCATTCTGGACTTGCGTCACGTCGGGTTCTGGCGGGAACGGTACATCACCAATGCCGCCGCGCATAGGCAAGCCGAGGCGCGAGGGCAGGGCGGCATGTTTCGTGTGGCAGCGATGCGGGCCGCAGTCGCAAAAAAGCTCCTTGAGCGCTTGGGGGTCGATACCGCTCCATTGGACCTGTGCGTGGAACAGGAGATTGCCGATGTCGGGCACTAAAAGACGGCCGCCGAGGGCGGTCATCGAACGGGATTTCGAGGAGGCAATTGAGCGTCTCGAGAAGAACAGGCCAAAGGATCCGCTGTTGAAGCGCCTTGCGGCGGAAGGGCGCCTGGCAATCAATTTCTCGACGGTTGCCAAGGAGGCAAAGCACTCGCGAACTTTGATCGCACACGCGAAGTGTCAATATCAGCAACAAAGGGCGAAGGTCCTGCAGTTGATGCAGCCTGGTGTGGTTGTCACACCAAGGACCGCGAGCGAAGTGATCTCCCGCCTCAGGGGAGATGTGGCGGACCTGAAGGGCAAGCTAAGCGCTGCTCTGAGTGGTCAGGCAGCCCATTTTCTGGCCCGTCAACGAGCTGAGCGTGAGGCGGAAAGATGGCGAAAGGAAGCGCAGCGGCGGGAGAAGCTGTTACAGAAGGGCGACAAGTTGCATCTGATCAACCGGGATGGCGAGTGATGCCAGAACCCGTGCGGATTATCGACAGACCATTGTCCCAAGATACCCTTCGTGAGGCGATGGCTGCGGGCTATACGCGTCTTCAGTCGCGAATCATCGCGGGGAGATTGGGTGACGAGGATGCAGGAAGGGTCGGATTACTTGTCCGCCCGCCGTTGAGCGCGCTTGACTCGCCGGACCGTCTACCTGACATCGGTGTCGCAGCTGAGGCCGTTGCCCGCGCGGTAAAGGACGGGTTGCCAGTGATTCTGCTGTCGGATTTCGACTGCGATGGTGCTTCGGGGCATTCGGTACTGAAGTTCGCGTTGCGGGACTACTTCGGTGTGCCAGAACACCGAATCCACAGCTATATTGGCCATCGACTGCGGGAAGGGTATGGTGTTTCGGAGAGCGTAACCCAGCGTATTTTGGACTCGGCGCCTCGTCCTGCACTCGTGATTACGGTTGATCAGGGAAGTTCGGACCATGCCCGCATTGAGAAGCTGCGCGATCATGGTTTGACGACGATAGTGACAGACCACCATGGAGTTCCAGAACAGGGGCCGCCGCACGCAGCTATCGCCTGCGTCAATCCGGTCCGCACGGATTCGACATTCGCCGACCCCTACGTTGCGGGCGTTCATGTGGCCTGGCTGCTCTGCTGCGCCGTACGGCAACGGCTCATTGACTGCGGGTACCTTCCGGCCGATGCGCCGCGACTTGGCCGCCTCCTCGATTTGGTCGCCCTGGGAACGGTAGCGGATTGTGTCGATCTGGCCCGGTCACCGAATAACCGTGCGGTGCTGACACGTGGCCTCGCACTAATGAATGCGCCTGAGGCACGCCCTGCATGGCGCGCCTTGTACGCGGTCTCTCGTTGCTCTGGCCCCATTACGGCGGCGACATTGGGGTTCACCTTTGGGCCGATCATCAATGCTCGGGGCCGTCTCGACTGCGCGCTTGGGGCCGTCGACCTGTTGATGTGCGATGACGAGAAGGAAGCGACACGCTTGGAGATC
>JAKBXD010000154.1 GCA_021840785.1 Pseudomonadota bacterium | reverse complement strand
CTCCCCTTTCTCTAGGTCCACTTATGAGGAAAAGCTGGGTGTATTGGAGATTATCTTGGGCATGCTGCCGATAGAGGTTATCGCTCCTATTGGGCGGGACATTCGCAGGGCCCTGGCTGAGGCCGGAATTCCACTCGACTTGTCGGGGAACCCTCCCGCCTTTGTACCATTAGACGAGCCGCTCCTGCAGCGGGAGGTTATCGATCGGTTGCTACCAAGACTGGAAGCTCGTTTCCCACATCGCGCCAAGGAATTAATCGAGGCCTACCACGATCTTATCTCGCGCGAAAAGCCGGGCGATATCTTTCTTGCAGCATTTGGGACGCTCGAAGGAATTGCGAGGGAGCTTACTGGCGATGATGGGTTTATGTTTGACACCGCCTCGCTCAATAAGCACTTCGGTAACCTCCACAAAACAGTCCACGCCACGATGATTAAGCTTGCCGCCCATCGAGGCGATAACGCAGGCCATGGTCGCGCAGACCCAGGGGCTCATGAATTGCGATACTTGTTATTCTCGATCTGCAACATTGCGTTGCTGTTGCTTGATTATGAGGGATAAAGCTTTTCCCACGGCCCCATCGTTCACATTATCGCGCATACGCGACCCATGGCGTATATTACGCCCTTCGGCACCAACCGGGAGGACTCGCTATGGGGCTCAGCTACCAAGGATATGAAATCGCCAACCTGAAACGCCACAGCTTTTCGGGCGAGCAAGGTCTCGGTCGTCACGCTCGCCTGCACTTCGGCATTGAGATGGATGTGAATGCCACATTATTGCATGACCTTACTGGCGCCTCATTGTCCAACCCTGTACCCATGAAGCTCTATAGTGTCGGTGGCAGTGTCACCGTTAAGACCCGCAAGAGACCGACGGTCAATCTCGGCCATCTCTATACGGACCGGCCCGTCTGGCTTAGCACCTCCCTACAGTCCCGCAAGCACTATCTGTCGATGTTCGTCGATATCTCGCCTGAACATATAGAGGCGCTAGAGGAGTCCCGGAACGGTGAAGGCGGTCTTGAGTTCACGCTCTCCATTGCTGCCCTAACCGAGCATAACGGGAATATCGACCATGCACGTGAGTCGGTTCTGTTCTCCATCAATCAAAGCGATTGGCTGAATGTCTTGACCCAGATTGGCTATGGAGATTTTATCCTTTTCGAAATCCCCGCTCCTATGTCAGTGGCCGCCGACACGGATTATATAGCGCGCCTCCGGAACGCACGCCAGGACATATGGCTCGGGAAGTACGACGAGGCTGTTATCGCCTGCCGCACGGCGTTGGCCTGCTACTGGGACGCCAAGAAGCTCGCCGGTGCGATTACCGCATCTGAGCGCGTCTTCTGCGGCAAAAGGAACGGAGCATCCACTGATGGGGCGGGGGCACGGAACACGATGTCAAAAGACGAGCGGTTTTTGCTTCTCTACAGAGCCGCCAAACATCTTACCGACGCGCCCGCGCATCCCGAAGGCCGGCCGCCTCAGCCTTTTACGCGATCCCAGGCAATTAGCGTCTTGGGTATCGTAGCGGCACTATTATCAGCTGGCGACCTGGACCAGGTGGTGATGTAATGGTGCAAGAACCATCTGGGCTTTCCTTGCTGCCTGTCTGCCGCTCAGAACAAGCCCCTACGAGCGACCAAAAATCAACACAATCAGTTCGTTTTCAGGCACACCGGAATCCCACCGTACCTGCAGAGCGCCGAGCGTGCTATTAATTGCAGATGTGAGCGCATCCCCAAGAGTATATCCATATCGACGTACCACAACGATCCCCGAGCCAGTTCCAACCACCCTACCGTCGACGCCAGTCTCTATAATGTTGTGCTGCACATATCCCCAGAAGTGGCTACGGGGCGCAATGACCTGAGGATCGGGAGAATTCCATCCGGCCTTCTTTAATAGCTGCTGCAGTTGCCATCCTGTGCTATAGCCATCTGGAACATCCTTGTCATACTGTATTTGTACGCTACTAGGCGGGGTTTTACCTTCAAGCTCGGCCAGAAACTTCGTTTCATCAACGTTCCGTGGACCTACCCGCAACCCCAATTCCTTAAGGCGCAGTTCCGTTAGGGCTGTGCGCTCGCGGGCCTCGGCGGCTTCTCTTTGAGCAACCCCAAGTTGCTCATCTGACCTGCGCTGTAATTCATGTTGCCGCCCCGCACCCATTCTACTGAAAAGCACCTCGGCACCCACGCCGAGAAAGACGAATACATCCGCCGTAACCCTTCCGAAACTTCGGGCGGGCGAATCATATGGGGGATGGAATACAACACGAAATATAGCTAGGGCTACTTCCACTAACAATCCTGCAAGCAGTGCATAGCTGCCGATCTTGGCAGCGCGTTCGCAGGATTCAACAGAGAGGCGTAACTCATCGCCTGTGGCCTTCATGATGCCATTCTTTAGACGTGCCTCAGAGAAGGACCGACGGATCTTCTGGAGATGGTCGCGGATACTCGTCACGATAGAGGTCTCTGGTGGCCAAATCGCCCGGTGGTCCGGGGCTGAATTATGGGGAGCATCTTAGCGCGGTTTCGTCCGGAATGCTTCCCGCGAGGGCAAAACACCTCCCATTTTCCGGGGTTCGTTTTGCCTGCCGCCTCTCTTAGAATACAGTCATGGGCGATGACATCATGCTCTATAAGGATACGGCGACGGGAGCCGTCTATGTGGTCGCCTCGCGCGGCCACCAGGGGGTCGCTCTGCGCGATCTGGACTCCGAGCCG
Organism: Pseudomonadota bacterium; assembly: GCA_021840785.1. The sequence continues at coordinate 2,160 of JAKBXD010000154.1, read as the reverse complement.
GGAGACCCGGAGGGCGTGATCGTGGTTAGCGAGTGGGGACTCTGGGAAGCGGTCCAATCGGGGCGCTGGGAGCAGCTAATCCTTTAAATCGTCCATGACCTGCGCCAGGGGGTGCCCTCCTCGCACTTTGAGAAAGGGGTGGCCCCACAGAGGTCGCGGCGATCACGGGCCACGAGACCCCGCAGACGCTCAAGCGGTATACGTACCTGCGAGCCGAGGATCTGGTGGGGATGTTGGAGCGATGCGGGCAACCGCCCGGCCCCGGAACGACCGCTTTTCCACGTTACAGAATTATAAAGAAGTATCTTTCCGATGTCGGGCAGGAAACTGAAGTATGGGTGTCTGACAACCCGCCATTTTATTCACTTCAGAACACCGTCTTGATACTTTTCCCGAAGATACTTCCCAAATTCGCTAATTTGATAGCGTCCTTGCTCTACAAGATTTATAAAAATCTTGTGTTCGGCAATAACCTGTTGGTTTCTCACAGCACCATGGAGCGGCCGCATTCGCAGTTTCTGAAAGTCTCGCGACCATTTTTTTGCGGGACCCAGGAGCCGCACGAAGGAAAGGTTCAGATTCGTCCGCGGTCTGTATTGGGATATTGCGAGAATTTCTTGGCGACCTTCCTCTGTTTTTTTGACAAGATGCGTATTACTATTGAATTGCATTGACGTCCTGTATTTCCTGCATTCGTAGTATGCTTCGACCGCCGAATATGCATCTGCGCTAAAGTAGACGTTGTGCAGCGCGTGAACGAATTGAAGGCGATTCAGTTCGCGGACATCATCGTTATTCGATATTTCAATCAGGTGAGAATGTGGTGACCCGACCCTGTAAACATCTTTATCGTAGAGAATGGCGAGATGCTTAGGATCTAAAGGGAAAAAAACCTGAAGACCCTTTGATGCAATCCCCGCCCCGCCGGTTTTTTGGAAGGAAAGCAGTTGGTTATAAAACACGACCGGGCTGTCGCTCGTTACAAATTCCTGGGCACTCGTTATTCTCACTAGTTTGCAGCTCAGGTCGAAAAAAAGAGGTAAGGACATGGCAGTCTGCTTGAGCATAAATCGTGGCCCCTCTTTTAGTCCTACCCTTACTTTCGCCAACTCTTCCGGACTATAGCCTTTTGCCTCCATGGTAGGGTTTACCAGACGCTTTACTACCCCCTCAATCTGGGACTCATAAGCGCCAATAAATTGTTCGGTCCGACTATGCTGAAAGAGAACATAACTGAAGAACGTATTGAGATCATGTGAGGACCGCTTTGGGAGCGCACCCTGGGACTGCACACTCTTGAGTACCCGACTCATTTCTGCTTCCAGCTGCGATAAAGCCTTTTCCACAACACGGTCCTTACCGTAGAAATTATCCCTGTAGCACTGGCCCTTTATCGGGGCCTTAAGGATGCTCCGCTTGGATTTGATGTTAAACACATTGATAGACTTCCCATCCTGGGAAAACCGCCTAAGATAGAACTGGGGAACGAAATGCTGTCTTTTATGGTCCGTCATGAAGTGCTACGCCCTAGTTATATTGACAAACCGCTCTACGATGTGTGGTTTCCGCAACGATACCAGTTACAAGCGCTGCCTACTATGCAATAAACACGCTGACCCACGGCACCTGTTACTTCCTGGCCCGGCATATCAGACTGCCAGGAACCAGTACACACGCCCGGGCGGCAATTTCGTCTCTAAACCCAGAAACCCTCCTCGTTGAGTAGCGGTCATTTCAGCCGCCTCTGCGCCTCCTTCAACAAGTCCATCGCCAACACCGCGCGCTGCCCCCGCGTGCCGGATTTGCGCGCCCTTAAAAACGCGCGCGCCAGTTGCTCAAGGAGCCCTGTGTCCGACAGGCCACGCAGGTCGTCACCAGCAACTCGGGCGGCGTCGCGCTCCCTTTTAAGGCGGGAGCGCTCTGTTGGACACAGAGCGCCGGATTTGTTGATCGTGATCGGTGGTGGCATGGGGTACTCCTGTTGAAGAAAGGGCCGGGTTGCCCCGGCCCCGCTGGATCAGGTTAGGGCTCGAGCAAAGAGGAGAAGCGATTGCCGGTCACGAGGCTCCCCTGGTTCTCCCAATAACGCGGCCCGCCGATCTGGGCGCATCCATAACCGTGAAAAGCCGCCTCGGCCACCTCGTCGTATTTTAGGTTTTT
>JAKBXD010000153.1 GCA_021840785.1 Pseudomonadota bacterium | reverse complement strand
GCTTTCGACGGTTCGGTCGCCATCCCCGCCGCCGGATATCACTACGGTGTCAACTGGGCAATCTCCACCGACGGGACTCACACCCGCTGGAATGGCAGCTAGCGTCGCTGCACGTTCTCCCATTTCCCATGTCCACTAGTGCGCGGTCACTCCCCCACTCTGCGACGCGATGTTCCACGTCACAGGCCCAACCTTTTCCATGCGGAGGCCAAGGACACTTGCTTACCGTCGAGCGCTCCTCGCACTTACGGTTAAACCGGCGTCCGTGGCCTCTAAACGCTCTTCTCCGCGTATACGCACAACACGTTGTTCCCTGCCGCTAGCGCGTCGACGTTTAGATCGGTAAGTTCAAACGTTACCGTCTATCAATCTTACGCCACTCTCCACACTGATCCGTCGCTACACCATTTCGCCACCCATACGCGCGCATGTCCCCTCAGTCTGTAGCCCTCCATCGCTCCCCACCTTTGCGTCCCCGAATTGTCCGCGCAACGCACTCTAGAACGTTCGGCGGCACCCTATTCACGCGTTCCTCCGTCCACTCCGTAAACAGGCCGGTGCGCATTCGCACTGCGCAATACCCACCTGAGCTCCCCAGACACCCACACCCGCCGCTTACATCAACTCAGCAATTTCGCCGCCTCCTCCTCTATAGATGACACTGCACTCTTCGCAGCGTCAAAGGCCGAGAGGAGCTTCTGCACATTACCCGACGGCCCGCCGGCCGTCTGTGCCCTAATACTAGACACCGCCTGCTGAAGACTCTGAAGAAGACCGAGCACAGACGCGGCTTTCCCTGCCACAAATGGAAGCGTCAGTTGCGCCTCCCCGACACTTGCGACTTCCGCCGCATCAGAGAATACGTTTGTTGCCTTCGCAATCCTGTCATCTACGTTCGCAAGAGACGCAGTTGCTTCTTCCAACTGTCCCGTTGCTATCCCCGCCTGCGCAGTCATTGCCAGTTGGCTCACCAGCTGGTCGCTAGTGTCTTGGGATAACTGCAGTAATCGGTCTGCGATGGCGTTTGCATCCGAATTTCGCCCCTGCATTAGCGCAGACATGCCCTCTGCCTGCAGACGCTCCACTTTCGCCACCCCGAGTAACCGTACTCTCTGCTCGTCTGTTATTGTCATCTCGCTTCTCCGCAACCATTCCACCGACTTACCGCTTTGCCAATAAGTTGTTGAGCTGCGTCACCGCAACACGTAAATTCAGTGCACTCAGACCTGTTCCATCCTTAAGACACTGCCTAAGCTTTTCATGCTCAAGCGCCCACGCGTTAACGGCGCGGATCACCGCTTTGCTTTCTTCCTCTCTTCGCGCAAAGGTGGCATCAATATCAGCAATTCTCTGCTCATATGCTTCCACAATTGGATGAATTGCTCGCATTCGCGCCTCCACAAGTCCGACGGCGTCAAGTTCTTCACGCGCTCGACACGGACCGCTTTTGTTCTGACAAAAGCCTCTCCACGCCGCCCCGGGGTCGCGCTCGTTCACAGGTGTGACTAACTTACCTAGAAGTCGGTAATAGGTATTGTAGTTTTCCTGTACCTTGCGATTGAATCCGATAACATTTGGGCCAGCCGCCAGAGAGGCCTGCAATCGCTCCGTATTCCGGATGTAATCGTTCGCCTCGGCCATGGCGCCTGAATAGATCACCTTGAATTCGCGGGCGACGAGATTTACTGCCGGTTGAGCCGCGTCCACCGCCGACCTCAGAGAGTGCGTCGCCTGCATTTTTGTAAAGGCGTCGCCAATGTCCTTAAACGCCGTTGTTATTACATTAGCTATCGGGCCCGCGGGCATTCCCGATATGCTCGCAAGTTGCGCGAACCCCTTGGTACTATCGAGAAGCGATTTGGCCGCCGCGGACCCAGTGTTGCCGGCTGCCTCAAGATTTGTCAGCTTTTCAGAGTACTCAGTCATCGACGCGAACAGCGCATCCAGCTCCGTGTCTGTCCGTGCGAAGACGATTTTGGCTTTCTGAAGAGCGCGCCTTCTCGCCCGGAATGCGTCGTATGGTTCGTTCGGAATGCGTGGGGTCTTCAGAGACGCCACATCATTCGCAACCGAATGGTATTCAGCGCCTGCCGCCGTTGCTAGCGCCGCGGTGCTGCTTGCAAACGGCTTCACATTTGGCAGTGTGCCGCAGCCCTGAACGCCGAATGTAATTATTATTAACAGTGCTGCGATGTTGATCTTGTGGCGCATGCGATACTCCCGTAATGAAATGCGGTCGTTCAGATTATTCGGTGGCAGCGGGTTCGCATGCAGTCTCTTGTGTCAAAGCTTCCCCGCTGTATTGCGGGGTTCTACGATGCACTGGTTTCTGACACAGACGTCGATATTGGGCGTCACGTCACCCGTCCCCCGCCTTTAATGACGCCTTCTTGACGAGGTAGGCACCCTGACCAATCCCAAATCCCGCCAGCAGGCTCGAATCGACATTCGGCAGTCTGATGTGCGAACTCATCACGAGCATCCCGGCCGTGTGGAACGCTTCAACCACAAATATCGCGACAGCAGCCATCGTGATCAGGATCATTTGAAAATCTCCGAAGTCCGCTCGGCCGTTGTCGTTGAGAAAAAGATCCGTGCGAAGGCTCGGTCGCGCCGCGGGTACCTTCACGGGCGGAAGGCCCGCCTGTGCCGCCCTCTCGATCTTTGACATGGTGATCGCCTTCGCTCCGCCGAAGGACAGAGCGCTCAGGCCGGTGACGGCCGCAAGATTCGCGGTAATCCCGATTCCTCCCAAGTAGTCCCAGCCAAGAATGGCGACCCGCAGGACGAGGGTCCCGAGGTACATGGTCGCGACGGCCCCAAACCATAGAACCATCTGGCACTGGGAGTTGCTGTACCGATTATCCGCGCCGATGAGGAACTTCCTCGACCTCCAGCGAGCAGCGAACTCGGTGATTAGATACAAAACGACCAGACTTCCGCCGAACGCGGCGAAACGATTCCACGCCCCAACAGGCCGCACGATGCGCTCTACCTTCCTAAATGAAGTGGGTCTATGTCCGTTATCGACTTCCAAAGTGACGACATCGCCGACCTTCACATCACGAATCTTCCCGGGACATGTGGTTGCCATGCACTGCAACGGTGCAACCTGGGTCGTCTGGCCGAAGCGCACTCCGACGGCGTATGCGCCATCCGGATAAGGCTTGACAACGGTCCCGGTGAGCGTGACAGAGGATGCTCCCTGAGCGCGGCACGGTTGCATGGATTCCAGTACTATCAACAGAGCCGCGCAAAGCATCAGAGTGCTGAATGTGCGCATGTCACATACCCTATCGAATCCGGTTCCACCAAGCGACCGCATCCTTGAACCAGCCATCGCCGATTTCGAGGCTCAGAGTGTCCGGATCCATTCGTATCGGCTGGTTCGGAACACGGCTGTTTAGCCATAGATCCGCAAAGGCGCCAATGGCGTCGACTTCGTGCTGCTCGATGGCGTCCATGCCAAGTTTTGCCAGGTAGTCAAACTGGTCGAGACTCATACCCTGTGGCGGTGCCCACTGCGCGCCGTTCCGAACCGGGCTGATGAGCGGATTCATGCGAACGATGCGCCCTCTTCTGGGGTCGATCTTGGGATTCCAGGGGCCTCCGGTCATGACGTAGGCCAAGAATGTCGCAATGTCCTGAGGATCATCGAGAATCGCTCCCAGTAGCTTCACCACGTCGTGGACCAGACCGGTCTCTGACGGGGACTGAAGGAGCACGGAAGGGCTCTCGCCCGGCTTTGGCCAGGGACGAGCCACGGTGGCAGTGCCGATCGATAACGCTACCACGTCAGCGGGCGAAGTGTCCCCTTGCCGAAGCACGATGGTTTCGGTCACACCGGCCACTATCGGGTTATTGCATCCCGTAATCGCACCGTCCCAGTATCGACCCGGACCATGCGCCCATTGGGCCGGCGCATCGAAATAATTGACTGGGGCGTTGCTCGAGGCGTGAATCGCGTCAGCAAGCGTGACATCAGAAGGGGCACCCTGCCCCCAATTGGGCGTCTGGGCCGTTCCGGCCGGAGCTGACCGGAAAAACCGTGCCCGGTCGCGATCGTAATCGAAGCTCACGATCAGAACATGCAGATCCTGTGCCGCACCCGGGCGACGGATTCCGGCCCCGGCCTGCGCGAGCGGCAAATCTCCTCGATTGGGCAGAGCGTTTTGCAACGCGACGAGTTTGGCTTTGGCACTGTATTTCGGCCCCAAACCAGTGAGGTCCGAAAGGATGCGATCGCCCCACTCCTTCGTGGGTGAAAACACGGCGCGACGCTGCGGCTCGCTCTCAAAGAATGCGAGGATTTTCTCGAGTGTGAGATTCTCGATCAGACCGCCGAGGACAATGCTGCCGCCCGAATTCGCGACAGCAAGATCAAAGTCCTGCAGCACGCGATGGCCTGAGGTCGTGGCCCTGTAGAGCGCCATCAACGCCTTAACCTGGATGAGCGCCCAGGTGCCACCGCCATCGAGGGAGAGGATGCGATAGGACATTGTTCGAGTCCCCACTTCACCTTCCGGCTGTTCCACCTCTCTTCTTAGGTCATATCCCTGTGCAATAAAGCCGCCTGAGTGGAACGCGGTCCGTAATTTATTGTCATAACACTCAACGAACGGTAACACTCTACTCCGGAAATGATTCGCCTGTCTATGAATTGCGACGCATCCCGGTAGAACTCCGAGCGCACCGCGTCACTTTCGTGGCGCAAGTTCACTTGTTCGCAACAACAGAACTCCTGTCAGCTCAGAAATGAGCCGATCCGCGATCGAGACCTCTGCCATTTGTGTTACTATAATTTCTCGAGTCTGTTCCCGAAGCCCCCGTCATCTGTCCTGAACCCTCTGGTGAGGTGCACATTCCGATACGCAACCCGGAACTGCGTTCGCGGAATGCAAGTTGAGCCTTTGCGCTTACAC
>JAKBXD010000152.1 GCA_021840785.1 Pseudomonadota bacterium | reverse complement strand
CCCCAAATAGGAGCGGCTACGCTCTATTCCGGCGCCGCAAAGATGATAGACGACTACTTTCGCGGAAAGCAATAACGGGCCCCTAGTGGGGGGCGTTTAACAGAGACCGCGTTGCTAAATTGAAGAACTACGTCAGGAGCCAGAGGGGGGAGACGTGCCGTTTGAAATGCAGTCAGTACTTGCTCAATGCACGATTGAGGACTTTGAGCTAGTTAAAGATTTAATTTGCACGAAGTCCGGCTTTTTCGGTTCGGTATGGGACACGTTCAATGGCGTCCGCACAGATCTAGTAGAGCAGCTGTTCGAGCAATACAAAGCCGAAAGGTCTCCAGAAAAGAAACAGCAACTGATGGAGCGCCTAGAGCGGGAAATCCGATACTTGGGTGGCCACGATTTCGTGACCCTAGCGAGGCGCATTTTCTCTGACAGCCTTGCCAAAAATCCTTCCGGAGCCTCGTTTAGGACACTGGTAGATGACGCCAGCAAGACCTTAAAGGTAAAACAAAAGGCGGTGGGGACCACGGAGCATCGGTTAAAGCGGCTTACAGCAACCGCTATTGAGAAGATGTTCTCTGAACTCACCGAAGATCAGCAGCGAGAGTATTTTCGCAAGAATGGTGTCAGTGCGCGTGATACCGAAAGCATACTTAATGCGATAAAGAGTAACTCTTCCCACCTAATTCAGGCCCTCTTTCTGTTGCTGGATCGTCCTGTCGCGATAAAGCTTTTGTCAGAACTAGCACTTGGACTGGCCACCAAAATCTTGGGGTCAGCAATCACAAGGAGCATTATGGAACTGTTAGCCCGGATTGGGTTTCCTGACTGGCTGATTCCCATGTTAGGGCCGCTCAATGTAGCGTGGATTGCCTCCGATGTGGCGGGGCCTGCGTACCGTAAGACGGTTCCCATTTTACTCTGTCTCGGCATGGCTGCTATCCGCGCGGACCAGAAAAGTGGGGATAAGGATTGGGTCCCCGACGAGAATGATGCCTAAGGCGCACCCGAAAGAAGAGACCCCCCAGCACAATAGGAGAGCGTCATAAGTGAGTATCCTGCAAAGAGTGGCACTTGTTCTTGTCTCTCCCAAAACAGCCTGGGAAGAGGCCACGACACAATCCGGAAGCGATTGGGGCTATATTCTTGTACTAGCTGCGATCGGACCCCTCTTTGATGTCTACGCGAGGCCCCATCTCGGAGACGTTTCGAGCAGCTCCGAGGCCGCGCGCATCGTGGCGATTCACAACGCGGGGATCATGGGGGACTACATTCAATCTGTGGGCCTAGCCTATGTCCTCGTAAAGCTCGCCAACGCCCTGATGGGCGAGAACCCGCGGAATATCACCTTCGTCGCCTACAGCCTGACGCCTTATTTCGTGTGTGAGGCATCGCTTCGCTATACTGGTTTTGGTGTATCGGACAACAGGTTCAACATTTACATACTGGGCTTGCTTGCGGGGACGCTCTATTCGATCGCACAAGGCTATTGGGGGCTCAAGTATTTCTACCAGGATGCACGTCCTAGCGCCCGGCTTCTCGCGTTTAGCGTCGCGGCGATTGCTGCCAACTTTGCGCTTTTTCTTGTCTTGACAGTGATGACGCGAAAACTGGTCGGCAGGTAGTGCAAATAATCGACAATGCTTGTTGGGACACAAGTACATCACTCCGCGGCGCTTTCGGCGGTGCCCGACCTTTTTGAGTGTCCGGCACCTACGTCTCAACTTCGGCAACAGCCAACTTTATCCCCGCAATAACCCTTTTAAACAGTTGGTTGAGAAAGTTCAAAGAAGCTTCGATCACATGGCTGTTCGGCCGCCTCTTACTCTTCGCAGCTGCCCATCATGTCGGGCTTATTGAGAAACTGGCGGGCCCGTACATAGCCTGCGGCTGCGGCCCTACGAAGCCAATACAGCCCCCGGGCGCAGCTTTGCTGGATACCCATACCTTCCAGGTAGTCGCCACCTAAGGTGCTTTCCGCCGGGGGATACCCTCCCCGCGCCGATTTCATGAGCCAGTACAGGCTCCTGTTTTTGTCCAAGCGCTGCTGCAGTAAGTTACCGTCCAATAGGTCGTCGCCGGCTCGATTGAAGTAATAGCCGGAAACGTGCAACTTCGCACTAAGGTTTCCGCCTTGCGCTTCGCGGACCAGGGAACTCAGGTCCCCGGCCCGGCCAGTTACGATCGAAAATACAAACAGCGTCGCCACCGGCACCATGGCTTGAGAAGCAGCTTTCATGAGGCTACCCTCACCATGAGATATTTCAAGTAACGTGTCTCAGAACCGAGGCAAGGTCAAGTAGAAGGCGATGCTTTTCTAAAGAGCCGCATGCGCTAGATAATGGTCTGCATAACAAACAGGGCTGGAATCACATATGGCAGGATCGGCTGACACAAAACGCGGCTACGAGCATACTAGGAGACTTCTGGTAATCTTTGTGCTGTTATCACTTTCGGGTTGCTCTTCGGGAAATCACCTTTCCGATAGAGAAGCCCGTCGTTTGGCTATCAACGCCAATGAAGGAGGTTCGCGTTCCTTAGCAAAGCTCGAACAATACGCTCAAGGCGGAAGTCCCGCTGGCGAGGTATGGCTCAGCATTCTCTTGACCCAAGACGCGACCAATAATGTGCGGTCTTTGTCTTTATTGAAAAGGGCGGCCGCTAAGCGCTCACGGCTTGCGGAATTTATTCTTGGCAACATTTACTTAAACAGGGCATATGGGCTAGCGAAGTGGGAAAGATCTGTTCAGGGGGGATTTGCCCCTGCGGAGTTAGTGTTGGGAATAGACACCGCTTTCTACATCCACGTCATACCCGGTTACTCAAACGCGAATGCGGAAGAACGAAACACCGCTTATACTCGCCTTACTGTAAAGCATAAACATAATATGCTTGATAGACTGCTTCCAGATTGGGTGTCTGGTAGAAATGCTGCTAGCATTCTGCATGCAAAGCGTTTGGCGAGACTACTCAATGCAGGCTTAAGAGCAAAAGACCACTGGCCTCATTCGATGTTAACGCTTCTCTCTGAACATAAATATGGCTCAGCTCAGATACTTGTTTTTGAAAAGAGGGGATTAGATCTTTCTAAGACAGATCTGGAGAAAGCAGCAGAACGACTTCGTATTCGTCATTTGTTTAGATCCGAAAAATGGCTGGCTTATTATGAATCCGATAAAAACCGTAATTTTTGGCAATGCTCCTGTAACCCGCACCTGATACATGAAGCCGCCGTTCAGGGTTATGCTCCGGCCGAATACAAGATGTCGATGTGTTACGCCATACCAAGATACTGTTCCCCGCCATTCCGCAGAAACGCGACTGCGTATGTAAAGTGGACAGAGGCTTGTGCGCGGACCGCAAGACCTGGATCGCGTTTGTCAAGGGACTGTAATAAGAGAGTGGCTGCATTGTCCAATCTGTACGGGGGTACTGGGTTTCCCGGACATCTAGGGCGGCAAAGTGTGAAAACCGGAAAGCGGGAGGCGCGTGCTTTCATAAAAAGTTTGCCGCCAGAAAAGACCACTTATATTAATTCCATACCCTACGACCTGAATTAGTAGCTGCATAAAAATTAACCGCGGGCAAGGGGAGCGAGAGACGCCCGACCTTGGGGAAGGGCTTTGCTTAGCACTAGCCCAAAGCTAAAGGTCGCCCTTGCATCCATCCCTGACGCGCATTGAGCCGCCCCGGGCTCCTGGGGCGGTTCACTGGCGATCCGCAGCGTGGTGGGCGTACTACGGAATGTGCGCAAGCCCGGCCAGTGGCGCGTTTTCTACAGGGGCCCCCAAAGACTGATAAAACTCTGCCGTCGTGTCGCTAAGGTTCGCAAGCGGTACAAAATGCTTCTCCACCGGGTTCCATCCAAAACTTAGCTGGGCGGACACCGAGTCAGCCATGGGCTCCCCTGGTGGCGTTACATCACCCTCTATCATCATCTCGCCGTGTAGGAAACTGACGGCGCCGTTCATAACGCCGATGGACAGCACTTGCCGCAAGCCAGCCCTACCAATCCGGTACGCATTTACTGAAAGCCCCGTGCCTGCCCCGCCGGCGCTATCCACCTCAACAACCGCCACTCGTGTGCCGTCGGGGGTCGACAACAAAACGAAATGCGTCATATAAGATGCCATTAGGGAGTCGTCGCATGACGATAGGATTCCCAAGCCGCCGTAGCCGTTTTTGATATTAATCGGAAAATACAAATTTGCGACTTCCAAATACTGATACCAGCGCAGTTGTCCTCTACGGTCCAGCCTGGGCACATTATCAAAGACCAACCCCGGCCATGTCTGTCGCGTCATCGGCCCCGCTTTGCACGAAAACTGAGAAGGGCCTGGCGCGTCAGGCGCCACCGATCCAATTAACGCATTAAAATATCCTGGTGCTGGAAACTGATAGATCACCTTCAGGCGCGAGACCTTCTGCGCCTTCCCTGCCGACCAAGCCCCATCTCCTACAATACGCTCAATAAGCGTCTGCTCAGGTCCGAATTGCGCAGCAATGGCGCTGCCATTCCCGAAAACCATTTCACTACTCGGACAAATAACACCCTTTAGGCTGCCGGAGGCGGGTCCGTACATGCAGTCAGACTTCCTCACTATCGTCATAGCCTGCTTCAACTGGCCTATAGCCGCTTCCTGGTTTGCTATCGCTTGTCTCGTTCCACTTTTTCTGATCGCCAGACGAATACCAGAAATCACATAGCCGCGATACAACGTATCATTGCGGCTGCAGCCACCGTACTGGCATGTTCGCGTCGTGACCTCGTAGCCTCTGGTTGCCACCACCCTGGCGGAAAGCCTTGGAAGCACATTCACACCGAGCCTCTGATATCGCCGGTACTCCTGCGGACTCATGTCAATGATGAAGGTCGGGCACACCTTGTGCTGGTAGCACAAGAAGTACTTCTGGGCCAAGTACAGCTGATCCATGGTCCTGCCGCTATTTTGTATGAACTGAATTATGTGGAAGTGAAGATTCCCGCT
>JAKBXD010000151.1 GCA_021840785.1 Pseudomonadota bacterium | reverse complement strand
TACAGCCGGTGACATCGGACGATGTTCAACTCACCTTCTATACGGATACCGGTGGCGGCGGCATGTTTATCGAACCCGCGACCGTCCACCGGTTGGGCTTGCCCGTTATGTCGACAGAGGATGAGAGAATCGCGTCGGAATCGGTGGCATTCCCCGCGTTCCATAGGAGGTTCGGTGTTCCAATACTTTACCATGGTCGTCGATTATCCTCGCGCACGCGCTTATTTCAGAACCACGGGGGTCTTCGACACCAATGATTAACCGCTAACGGCGGCGACTTAGTACGGACCCAACCCATGAACCGTGGTATGGTAGTCTCTGGATGATGGAGACCACCTCATGAAAGCGAAGGGAGACGATTATGAAGGTATCGATTGTCTGCGCCCCCTTTCCCATGAGCTTCGATGTGACGGAGAACCTTCGCCGAATGATGGAGCTCCTCGACCGCTGTGATGCTCACGATGTGGTGGTGTTTCCCGAAGCCTCGCTATCGGGCTATTCCGACGACATCACATTTCTCGCAGGAATCGATCAGCAGCAGGTGAGTGACGGGCTGGAGACTTTGCACGTGGTCGCCCGCGACAGGAATCTTCACGTGTTCGTGGGCGCCTGTCGGAAGGACGAACGCGGGTGGCGGAACCAAGCCTATTACCTCGCGCCCACCGGAGAACGCACGGTGTACAACAAGGCCAATTTAGCGACTCATGAGCGGGGTCACATGGTTCCCGGAGACAACTTGCCCGTCTTTCAGGTAAGAATTCCGGAAGGGATTCTGCGGGTGGGGGTGCAGTTGTGTCGGGAGATTCGCTTCCCCGGACAATGGCGCGCGTTGGCGGAATCGGGCGCGGAGTTGTTTATATACATGACGCATGCGATCGACGACGAATGGCATCGCCCGGTGTGGCGCAGTCACCTCATCAGCCGCGCAGCGGAAAACCAGCGGTGGGTCGCCGCCGCCAACGTTGCGCATCCGACCCAATTATGCCCGTCCATGATCATCGATCCCGCCGGATCGGTCGTTCACGAAATGGTGTCGGAGCAGGCGGGCCTATTGCGTACCAAGATTGATACCACCGCCGTGTCGAATTGGTATCTCAATCAACGCCGCACGGATTTGACGTGACGGGTCAGTCGGCTGGTGGTCCCTGGGCCATATATCATCAACGTTTTGTGCATCGAATTTCCCACTGCATCATAGCCATTCAATGGGCACGCACGGGCTTTTGGCAGACAAATTGCCGTTGGCACGGTTGGCCGACGTACGGGGTGTCAGTGTAGTCTTGGTAGATGGCCTGGAGTTCCAGCCCCACTTCGCGAATCAGAAACGTCATTTCCTGGTCGCTAATCTGCCACGTGTTCAAGATGCGGGTATGGCGTTCGGGTTGCCCCGGCCCGTCTACGAGATATTCCAATACGCTAATTTGCCGCAGGTTAATCGGGTCCCAGGAATCCGCCCGGTAGCGGTGAATTAGGCGGCCATCCCGGGCCTGAAACGTGCCCTGGAATCGGTAATCGACGGGATGCATGGATACGACGAGGCTGTCGATGACCAGCAGCCCGCCTGGATTCAAGAGCTGCGCCAGCGTTCGCAGACCACGGGCGCGTTCGTCCATGCCCTCTAGGTAGTTAAAAACGTTGTACGGTAAGATGACGGCATCCACCGCCGGGCCATCCCATCCGAAATCTGGCAAGGCACCCTGAATGAATTGGGCATGGTCCGCATGGTCCGCATGCTCATCGTGCAATTTTCGGCGGGCGATGGCCAACATCGCTTCAGCGGGCTCAACCCCAATGTATTGCACGCCAGCTTCCAACAACGGCCACGCCAAACGGCCGGCCCCCGCCCCAATCTCCATCACGGTCTCATGGGGACTTAAGTGACCCACCCAAAACGGAATATCGATATCGCGCGAGCCCAGGGTACTGTCGTAGAGATCCGCAAATACGCCATCAAACATCGCCACATTCGTGCGCATTCGATGCCACCTCCTTGAATTCATAGATCGCCCGCCACTCGTTTAGGACCCGACACGCACCGGCCATCACTCTATACCCCTGCCGGGGGAGTACAGGCGATGAACCCAAGGTGCCAATTCGGCACATTTGTGCTTTGATGAGGTCACCTTGCTGTCGATCGGAAATGATGCCGCGTAATTCCATATTGTCCCGATTCTCCCTGGTTTCGTCACATATGTGACTGGTTTTTCCCGATGGCACGCGGCGCTCGGATTCCACACCAACCGATGCACGGATGCCGTCCCCGAAATCGCTTATGTTTGGGGGCACACCCGCAGGTGCCCGTACGTGTGAAAGAAATCGATAATGCAAAGCTCAACGCCATCGCCAGGTTCGCGTTGAAATCGAGCCCGTCGCTGCTACCCGTGACGACCGAAGGGATGACCAACCCCAGCCATCCAAACGGGCAGCCCATCGAGGTTTTACGCACGGTGCCACGGTCATAATCGAATGCGCCAGGACACGGCCATGTGCGCCGTGTCAAGAGGATTGGACGGGGATGGAATGTCGTCCATCAACCGGACTTGAGTCCCATTTTCTTGCCACACCAACTCTGTCCTGGCGCCTTGGCCCGTGACCTCTACCGCGCCGACCCCGGGCGCTGGCGGCAAGTAGGCTTGATGGAGGTAGGCGACCACCGATTCCGCTTGGCTTTGATCGGCAGACATCGTGGGCCCGCTCACTTCCCACGTCCATGCACCTTCATGCCAGACGATAAGGGTGGTCTGGTCGACATTCTGCCCCGATATCCCATGGGAGTACGCGGTGCCCGTGATGCCGTTTCCCAGAGCCACGCTTTGGTCCGCCCCGGTCGGTTGAATCCATTCTGAATTGCCGGCCTCTAGCATGGCCGGGTTGGGGGCGCCGGCCATAGCCTCTACCGTCCATCCCGCGAGCGGAGCGGCATTCGGGGATTGCGTACTTATCTGCGGGCTATTGACCGGTAGCGCGGTCGTGGTCTCCCAAAGCCCCACGGTATATGCTGCATTCGCCGAATCTGTGGACGCATGGGCCGATAACGCAGAGGGAGCCGATGGCACCCAAGCGGGCCCCTCCAGGGGCAACCCCGTCGTGTGTCCCTGTTCCCATTGGAGCGCCTCGGTGACGCTGGTCGGCCACCCGGTGAGGGTTCCTGGGCTCGTAGTTGTCGTCGGGTTCGGGCTCGCGGGGGGTGGGGAGGATGGCGTGGTCGTGGCACCATCCGAATCCGGGGTGCCCGTGGCACGGGACGCCGGCGCCGTGGTGGCCGCGATGGCACCAGGGGACGGCGTCGTCTGCACGCGGCCCGTAATGGTGTAGTTTCCCTGTCCGGTGGGCGTAGCCCGCAATTGGCCCGAGACGCCGCAACCGGCCAGTCCTAGGGCCCCGAGCATGCTCGCTCCGGTGAGTACCCAGAGTGTTCTGAAGCGCATCATATCGCATCCTCCTTGATCCTTCGCTGTGCGTGTGTGCTCATCCGTATAACGTAAGGGTTGCGGTCGGGGTTCCCGACTTCCCGAATTTTTATGACATCCAGCGCCATGAGGTCACCATGTGGACCGCGTTGACGGGATTGCTTGTGCCCGGCATGAGATTGGTGAAGTGAATCGTGACACCGTGGGTGGCCCACACGACGGCGGTGGTCGCCGGGGCGGCGGGGTCCTGCCCGGCCGGGACCTGGGCTGTGACCACGCCAGGGCCATGGGGTAGGGGATGAGACGTCGTGAATCGCGCCAGGGCGTGACCGGTTTGGACCACGGATGGCGTCGGTTGTCGACTCGTCAATTCAAAGTGCCACCCGCCTTGCTGCCAGGTGAGGATTTCGACCCCGGCGATGGTGTTTTGGCCACTCGCCCCTTGCGTATAGATCTGCGCGTGGACCCCCACCCCCAGAGAGATGGTGCGGCTCGGTCCCGTAGGTTGAATCCATGCCGTCGTGGCTTCCATCACCGTGAGACTCTCCGGCGTGCCGCGTGTGACCGTCCAACCGATGATGGGTTGCGCGCCGATCCGTCCCTGCATCAACCGGCGACTGTTGACGGGGTACGGCGTCCGGGTGTTCCATAGATTGACCCCGTACGTGTTCAGGGCGATATTGACTTGAACGACGGCCGATAACGCCGGCGAAAAGGTGGGTTGCCATAGCGGGCCGCCCAGCGCCCGTTCAGACCCGCGTTGAGACAGCCACGTAAAGGCTTGTTCCACGGCGGAACGGTCGGCTTCCACAGTGGGCGGGTGAACGGGTGGTGCGTCGAGGAGCGCGTGGACAGCGGGACATTCATGCGCTCAGCGAGCAATTGCCAGTTGGCCAAGGGAGGGACGATTTTCCCGGATTCGATTCGGCTAATATATGTGCGATCGAAGAGTCCTTGAACCAGCGCGGATTGTGTCATACCTCGTTGAAGTCGCAGCATCTTAATTCGGTGGCCCATGGGTTCCGACATAGATACCCCTCCCGTGCTATTCGGTTGGCCGACGGCCTATTGGTTTTGTGATACAACGGAAGGGTAGCCGTTGCCCAACATTTGGAACGGGCACGTGAGGGGCCGCGTAAATGTGACAATGCGGCACGCCGGTGTCTACGGCATCGCGTTATCATGAAGTAGCACCCTTCGCTCAGAGTTCGGCTTGGTTAGCTGGCGAGCGTTTGCAGGGGACACATAGCGGCTCAACGTGGCCATTCCCTAAATTCTCACGGGGGTGCGCGGCATGATGTGGAAAAATCCGCAATTTTGGTGGTTATGGGGCCTGTCGGGTGTACTTGAGATGACTAAATTGCTCTTGTTCGTCATCACGCCACTCTGGATGTTCCGTGTGACGCACTCGGCGGTCTTCGTGGCGCTCGTGCCGTTGGCAGATATGGCCGCGCTGGCGTTGCAAGCGGTTCTGTGGGGAGTGGCGGCGATATTTCCGTCGGCGGCATCCGAAGCGAGTACCGTTCCCGTATCAGCGACCGCGCAACGCGTCTCGGCATGGGTATATCTCCGATCTC
>JAKBXD010000150.1 GCA_021840785.1 Pseudomonadota bacterium | reverse complement strand
TCACGGCGCACTCCTCGTTGCTCATTGGTCGGCAAACCCTTTGTAGCAACAGTGCGCCACCTCACTCAAGTCAGATGTAATCTGCCCGTACACCACTTTCGATCATAGCTCACTGACCATTGCACCGAACTAAACCTGCGACAACAGGAATGGGATTGTTCCAGTGCACGAACTTACACTGCTGCGATGAACACGCGAGTCGTATTGCTCCGTCCACTGGACGACTGACAAGATTGCTTTGGCAAAGCGGACAATATTTCATAGGCGAAGAGTGAATGCCCAACGTTCAAATTTACCCGACGCCGGAAGCGTGCGAAGCACGCTGTAGGCGGTCGGGTGGAATGCAGGGTTGGGCTTCATAGTTTCGCTGAATCATCGTACCAGCTCACGAAAGGCGCGGGCTCGCCATACGCTTTGAAGAACTCTATAGCCCGCTCGATATCTTGGATGGGGAGTGTCCACGCTACGGGATAGCGATCTACCTGCCCATTGGTAAGTTGAAATTCCATTTCAGCGTCGGGCGGTCCGCTGTAGGCGGGGTCTCGCGATGACATGCCCGCATCTCCCTCAGAACGCAAAAACATCAGCCAACCTCTGTCACCGTTAATGAGTGCACATAAAGCTTGGCCTTCAGGCCTATGCGTCCAGCGTTCCTCGAAAATGGACCGGGTCATGTCTTTGAGGCCTAACGTCGAAAAATTCACCGGCCTGCGCGGCTTTTCGCGCAGGTCCGGTGGAATGATGGGTTGGGCCACAGATCACAGGGAGACCTTCAGTTTGCTGCCACCACTTATGGCGAAACCCTCACGCTCATAAAACGCCAAAGTTCTGTCGAACTGCGGTAGCGGCGGCGTTGTAACCTCCAACCGTGTCCAGCCACGCGACGCTCCGAAAAACTTTGCTTGAGACACGAGACGAAGGCCTAGTCCATTTGTGCGGTACTCCGGGCGAACGTAAAGTTCAGGTATGGTGCCGAAAGCGCCCTCAGCGTAAAGGGCATAGCTTTCATAAAGGGCAATAAACCCTGCCGGGTTTCCACTCCTACCGCGAACGATAAATACAAAATACTTCTCACGATTAAGGAAGTCCTGGAGTCTGGATGTCGTTTCGGCAAGGTCAAAGTTGAACGCATGAACACCAATGGCGTTCATGATTTCAGCCAGCAACTCGCCAACCATTGCAGCGACCTCCTGCGCATCGCTGGCAATTGCCCTTTGGATCGTAAAGTTCGCGCTCATTTCATGGGGCCCAACGTAAAAGTGAGCGGCTGGCCGAACACAAAAAATGATCGAAGCGCTGAGTTTTCAAATTGCAGCAGTCATTGTAGTAACAGGCTGTTCGGCCAGTCCGCTCGACTGACGGGTTGGACGGAAATACCATGTTAAAGCAACTCTCGAAATTGTTCCGTTGTCAGACCTGCGTCACGCACAATACCTCCAAGTGTAAAAGCATTGACCGGGTTGTTGCGTGGGATGGTAAGAATGCGTGTACCATCGGACATAATAATGTGTTTGCCTTGGCGAATGATGCTGAAACCCGCCTTCTCAAGAGCGCGAACTGCTGCGAGATGATTGATGCCGGGAATCTTTGGCAAGATTTAGTTCGCCACTTCTATTTCGCGCACTTCTTCTCCGCGAAGCTGCTCGTTAATTACCTCAAGGTATTCACGGAGTGCGTCTTTGATGCTTTCAATGGCCTCTGCTTCAGTAGCACCTTGCGACCAGCAGCCAGGCAAGCCCGGCACTGATACGGAGAAGCCTTCTTCTGATTCATGAAGAGCGATACGGTAGCGCATAAAACCTCCGAACAAAGTGACAATTTATACTTAGTATACACTCGAATTTTTTGACGTCCAACGTCTGAATCCACCGGACGCTGCGCGGCTTTGTCGCGCAGCGTCCGGTGAAATGATGGGTTGGGCGCGATGCGCGCAATGTGCTGTTACCGAGAGATGAGTACTTCATTGAATTGAATGACCGGCTCTATGTCTGTGTAGTTTGGCATATCGCCTTGAAGCACTTCTGCGTTGGGCATGAAGGTAGCCAGAAAATCTTCGACGGAACTAAAGAGGAAGTGGCACATGGCAATGTATGTCGGTTCTGACCCAGGAACCGCACCACCGAGACCATGTCAACAGATACCCCCTTGAAGCCCGGATGAGTGCTTAAGAGCTTGATGGACATGGGCATGTGGGTTTCGACATAGTAGGAAACGTCAAACCGTGAACCTTTGTTGTTCGGGTATCAAGATGCTAACTCTGATCATGGATGTCTCGCGGGTAGTGATGTAATGAATATTAGTAAAGGTGAAACTGGAGAGGCCCAACGCCCGAGGTAACGGGCTGGCTGGAGGCGGGCGAAGCCCGCCGTAAGCCAGTCCGTGTTGATGGATGGGTTAGGCTTCTGGCCGCTCATCACGTGGCCAGAGAAGAAATCGTTTGAACTCCTTGAGGTCGCTTTGCGTTGTATTGACGACGCCCAGAATCATGTATGAGAAATAGAGCAGAACCAACAATATAAGTAGAGATGCAACCGTGTACTTGGCCGGCCAATGCCCAGCGGCACTACCAAGAATTGCAAAGACAGCGGCAAATAAGAATGTAATTACAGGGTGTGAAGAAACAGGGGGCACGGAATTTGACTGAATTTGCTCAGACAGAAATGCCAGGGCTCCTTGAATATCCTGCCTGCTAGCAACGCCATTCAGTTTCTCTCGGAACTGCAAGTAACGCACATACTGAAAGAGCGCGAAAGTTGGAGCGACCATTAACAGAACGGGCAACGGTGCAACGCGCAACTGATAGAGCGCGATGAAAATGGACAGAGAATAAAGCCAGCCAAATAGTTTAAGAGAGCCGAGCATAGAGGGCTTTCTAACGCCCGAGGTAACCGGTGCAAAAACCACGTAGCGCGAATAGCGTCCGATTGACCGAGTTGTTAGTGGGCTTTACAAATGACAACATATTTCTTCTTGAATAGCTGCTCGCGTGTTTTGACATGATTTATGCTTAACAAAAACTTCTCACCAAACATACTCTGAGCCAACAAAGCGTCATTTACTTTAGACTGTGAATACGCGGTTGGAACACAACCAACATAACCCTGCATAGCTTGATCAACAGCTCTGACTTTTGGATTTAATTGTGAGTTATTGTATGCCAGAAACAATGCAAAGAACACGGCTGCTACTAACGCCAATAAGGCGGCAGCCATAAGCAGAAATTCTCTTGGTCTACGCCTCATGAAACCAATGGCTCGCATGCTTCGCGATAGCAGCCTATCAGAAACTATTACTTTAGGTTCTGTAAAATGTTCCGCCTCACGGCCAGAAAGGAATATCGCAACGTATATTTTCTCACCTGGATCGAGCTGTTGTATTGCGATCTCAGATTTGTCCGCATCGTAAGTTGCGTTGATTGACTCTACTGTCCCATGAATATCGAACGAAGGCTCGTATATAGGTTTAAACGGTAGTTTTATGCGAAGTGATTGAAGAACTTTTGATGAAACATTGTTAAGTCCGACGATTGAGAGAAATAACTCATTGTTCTGATAGGCTTTCTTAAGTGCGACATCCGGTACCCACTGTGGTGCAGGCGGCATGTAAAAGTAGTCGATTCCCGCAGGAGTCTTGGTCAATATTTCAAGTAATGCAGCAGAGCTTTCGACTATCAAAATTGCCTCCCTATGCTCGCTAATCGGGATAGGAAGAAGCCTCACGGCTCCTCCCTCCCACACCACCGGACGTACGGATCACGTATCCGGCGGTTCGATGAATTGAATTCTTACCGGGCCGCAAGGCTCGGCACTCCCAGGTTCTTGAAGAAGGCCAATGGTAATGCAATGGTCAGCGCCGGTGTCTTCGACAGCCGCCACGGCCCATGCGCCGACTTGCTGGTGTTCCACGCTTCGCGCACCGATACCTCGCGCTTGCGCAGTTCCCGATAGCCCGCCGACCCCCATTGTTTCCAGAGATAGCAACGTAACTTGCGTCGTACCCACTTGTCGATGTCGCGCAGAGGGCTCAGTACCTCGGCTATGCCGAAATACGCTTTCCAGCCAAGCAGGCTTTCTCTCAGCTCTGCCGCAATCACTTCCAAGCGGTTGCCTCGTGTACGACGGGTTAGTTCCCGCACCCGATCTTTCAGCTTCGCGAGGGCCGCATCGGCCACCTTCAGCTCTCATGGCCGAGACAGTAAGGTTGCAAGTGAGCCTCCAGCGACTTTGGCGGAGAGGGAAACGAATAGCCGCCATTGGCCTTTAACCAAGACTCCGTGTTTCCGATGTTCGTGACCTTCAGTGCTTTGGCCAACAGAACATCGTGCGGGAAAAGATACACAAGGCCGGCGTGGCGAAAGCACACCCACAGGTCTTTGCCTTGGTACTTCTTCTCGAACGTGAGGCGCCCTTTCAATTGGACGCGCAGAAACGTTGAACCATCAAAGTGAACAGCCAGAAAGTCTGCGCCGTTCCAGTCGTCCGTGAGCCGATATGTGGCAAACCCAAAGTCGGCAAGGAGGCCAGAGACTTTCTGGAAGTTGAAAATCTCCCTCTGGCGCGAGTTGATGTCAGCGTACTTGACGCGCTGAAATGTGACCATGGTATGCGCCCTAACGTCTGACATAACCGACTGGCTGGAGGCGGGCGAAGCCCGCTGTAAGCCAGTCCGTGTTGATGGATGGGTTAGGCTTCTGGCTCCTCATCACGTGCCCAGAGAAGAAATCGTTTGAACTCCTTGAGGTCGCTTTGCGTTGTATTGACGGCGCCCAGAATCATGTATGAGAAATAGAGCAGAACCAACAATACAAGTAGAGATGCAACCGTGTACTTGGCCGGCCAATGCCCAGCGGCACTACCAAGAATTGCAAAGATAGCGGCAAATAAGAATGTAATTACAGGGTGTGAAGAAACAGGGGGCACGGAATTTGACTGAATTTGCTCAGACAGAAATGCCAGGGCTCCTTGAATATCCTGCCTGCTAGCAACGCCATTCAGTTTC
>JAKBXD010000149.1 GCA_021840785.1 Pseudomonadota bacterium | reverse complement strand
GCCCGCAAGAGCACGAACGGGAACTCGGCGACGCCTGGTAATGAATTTCCACCTCGCCCCATCTTATATAAACCCAATAAGGAGTACGCCGATGTTAAACGGATTACGACCCTATTCCGAAATCCTTGATGAGCTGTTTGAGGATCTGGACCGGTGCCAGGTGCAAAACGGCCCGGACGGTCGGCCCCTCCCGGGCGAGATTGAGCGGGTAAATGCTCACACGGCGGCACTGCTAGCCCGTGGCCGAAATGACCCGCTATTGGTGAAGATGATCGAATACAAGCAACGGCAACGATTGAATTAATCACGGAGGTTCACCATGCAGAGTAAAACGTTTTTTGTGACTGAGTACGAGGGGCAATTTGTAACCGCCAATCGGTGGGAAGATTTGCCGCAGTTTTGCGGACCCCGGATCGCCCCAGGTCTTCGATGGAAACGGATGGTCGACCGGGAGGAAGCAGCGAATGAGGCGAAAACGCGTGAGCGGTTATTGCGGTGGGTTGAAAACCGGAATCGGAATCTGAGGGCGCATCCATGACTAATACTAAGTTCCCCGGCGGTGACGATGTGGAGGTCGAAATACTAAAAGATAAGGCTCTGGCCTTTCTCAATATGCTGTTGGATACGGAAACCGGGAGGTTGGCGACCCGCGTCGGGCGGAACGGAAAAGATAAAAGAGTTCTGAAGGCGGTGGCGAAAAGAAAGGCCCGCGCCGCGTTTCTCCAAGCCGCGATCACCAAAATCCGGCAGCAGTTGCGGGTGTTGGGAGGGGGGTATAAATGAAGAACGATTTTGAAACCGAAGATGGCACGTTTTCCGATATAAACTGGAGTACGGGCGAGCGTCCCACTTTGGCCCTTTCGGCGGGCGGGCTGGGGGTGGCGCTTGGGTGGGCCGGAGGCGTACTCCTGCTCCTTCTGTTATTGCGTCAGCCCATCCCCCCGGTCCGGCTGATATTTCCCGACCTGTTCTCTCTCCTGATAAAAAACGGTCCCATCCTGGCCGCGCCCTTTGGTTGGCTCCCCATCGCGTTAGGTGTTGTGGTGGGCGGGTTTTTCGGGTGGGGCGGGTGGGTCGCCGCAACTCGCCCTAACGCGCGGCACATTAAAGGGCCTAGAATCGATACCGACCCACGCCGGGCCGCTCGGGCTTTTATGTCAAAGGGGAAGTACCCAGGCGGGGTGGGGGTTCCTATCCACCCCAAAATCAATATTAGCCAGGCGGCGGAATGTCGGCACTTTCTCATCTTGGGCGGGCCCGGGTCCGGCAAGACCACCGTCATCTGGCCTCTATTACAGTCCGCAATCGGGAGAGGGGACCGGGTGCTGGTGTTGGATTTTAAGGGCGACTTTACTGCCGGGATTCCCGGTGCAACGCTCCTGTCTCCCACCGACGACAGAAGTGCGCGCTGGTCGCTCGGGCATGACATTCAAACGCGATTGGATGCGTTCGCTCTTGCCGAGACGTTGATCCCTCTGCCACGTGGCGGTGAACCGATCTGGACGCAAGGCGCACGGGGGTTGCTGGTGGGGCTTCTGTCTCATCTCCAGACAACAAAACCTGGTCGGTGGTCGCTGGCGGATGTGGCGGCGCTAGCGGCTAAGGTTTTGGTCGATTATAAGGCGCTGGTAAAAATTATCACCAAAGAGCACCCCCCAGCCAAGGCCTTCCTCATGGGTGCGGACTCCAAAACGACGGCCAGCTTCTTGGGCCAGTTAAGCGGCGCCCTCACCCACACGGTCGAGCTCGGGGTCGCGGACCTGGCGTTACGGCAGAAGAAAGCCAAAGCCTGGTCGGCGGAGGGGTGGCTTGCTGGGAAGGGACCCAATACTGCCATTATTGGTTGGCACGCCTCCAGTCGAGAGTTGAGCCAAGCATGGGCGTCGGCGATTATCGAACAGTTGGTACGGAAGATCGGTGATATGCCCGATTGCTCCCCATCCGCGCGGCGCGTCTGGCTTGTGCTGGATGAGGTCGCTCAGGTTGGCAAAATCCCTAGTATTACGGATGCTCTGGTCACCCTCCGGTCCAAAGGGTGCCGCGTGGTGCTGGGCTTGCAATCAATCGCCCAAGTCTCCCAAAACTATGACAAGGAAACGTTGACGGTCTGGGCGACTGCGACCGCCACTAAAATCATCTGCCAAAGCAAGTCGAGACAGGACCAACAGTTTGCCGCCGACCTGGTGGGGCGCAGAATTGTGGAGCGATACTCCTCTCAGGTCACCCAGCCCCTAATGGGCGCAAGCGCCACCCGGTCGGGGTCGTGGCAACGGGCCGAGGAGCCAGTAATGCCCGAAGCCGCGTTTGGGCACAAGCTCGGTCCAAGCACGGAGGGTGTGCTGGGGGTACTGTTGCCCGATGGGTCGGAAGTGGTTGCCGTACTGCAATGGCCTTTTCATCAATCGGGTGACAATCAGGTCAAGCCGAAGGTCTTGGGGGTATGGGTTAAGCCGGGGTACGTCCGCCCGGTATGGGGAAAGGTTCCGCTCGCGGTTGCGGATGTCCCGGCGGATGCGCCAGCGGGCGCAGATGAAGGGCAGGGAGGGCAGAGCGGAACGCAGAAACAGCAAAACCCCAACCAACAAAAGGAGCAGACCAAATCCAGCTCGCAAGCGGAAACAAAAAGCGAGGGACCACAAGGCGCGGGCCTTGGGACCTCGACCCAGCCGGAGAAGGAAAAACCAAAGACCGAAGGGAAAGGCGCCGAGGAAGAAGATCCTTTTGCGGAGCTTGTGGCGGGGATGCTGTTGGACGGCGTGCTGCCGGGGGCCTCAGTCGTAATGGATGTGGCTGAGAAAATCGGTGGGGATGGAGTGGCGGCGAACGCTGCGCCCCTTATCGTTACTCCGACCATCAATCCGCCTGCGCCGGAAAATGGGGAGGAGAAAAGGGAGGGAGACTTCGAGATGTAGCCTTCTCAACCCCACCCTATTCGGGGTGGGGCTTACGCCCACCCGTATGACTTTTTAACCCGCCGCCGTGATTGCGCTCCATTCGTCTCCTTGGTTCTGCAAGCCCCGGCTCTGCGCCCCCATGCCGGGTCCGTTCGCGTCTCCCTCACAAGCCCCGCTGTAGCAATGGGGTCCATTTTGTCACGTACCGCCACGAGATGGTGGCACGATAACATGACGGCTTTGGCTGACGCGATCATGCGCAAAGGTTTCCTGCGCCTTGGCAGCGGAACAGGGTCCGCGCCTTTGCCATGTGCGCTGGTTGTGTGGAACGACCCGCGATTGGCTGATAGGGTCGGGGCGCAGTTGGCCGGCGCTTGGCTTATTCGGGCCCGAAGGATTGGGTAGGCTTCCTTTGGTTACAAGAGCGCACGGAGCACGTTTACCGCATACGGCCGAACGCGAAGGCGAATACCGACAGGGATATGGACATAAACTCTCTGAAGAAGGCGGCGGAAGCGATTTTTTACGCTGCGCAACACAACGGCTGCCGCAAATTGCCTCCCAACGGTCCGGGGATTCGCGTAAACGGCAAAAGCCTCTTCACTCGGATCGTCGACAAAAACTGGGTCCGCGTATCGAATTATTGTCTCAGGATGGGCGCTTTGGTACCACGAGACCCAAACATTGAGTAGGCGCTCCGATAAATAGCCAAAGACCCGGCGGTCGACGGGAGCATAGGAGCGCCACGGTATGATAGCCTCCAGGCGTTCGAGAACGTCAAAAATCCAAGTCGAGTAATCCTCAAAAACCGCTCTCCTCATTACGAACATGTTATTGAAGCTCGCAACGCTGCCCCCGATAACGCGATCGTAATGCGACACAAAATCCGGATAAGAAGCCAGGAGTATGGCGCGAGCTGCATCCAAATCGGCCACATGCTGGCCATCCCCGAACCTATAATGCTCTCGAAGAGAGGAGTAACCAGACCGCTTCACATCCCAAGGATTCGGAAGGACCATATCGACCCCTAGGCAGTACTGGGAGACCTCCTTGTCGCTCAGATTAAGCTGTGACAAAAGCGCGTCGGTAAAGGCCGGCACCACGCAAAAACCCCATCTATTTCGCCGAAAGGATGTTTTAGGCGCGAACGACAATAGACGCCGGTAATGCATAAGGCCGATATAGTCAGAGGTGCTGTCATTCCTCCAGGCCCAATAATGCGCGGTGAGCTCACAATAGCTCTCGTTCTTTTTGTTAATATTCGTAAGCACATTATCACGTAAAATATCCGGCGCAATATCATTACCATTACCGACCTGGATTGCCCTCACGGCAGAGCCGGAGATGAGGTGCGCTTTTTTGTGGTATACGCAGTATATCGTCACACCCATTTAACGGCCCACCACTCGAGGTACCGCCCTGAGAGTGGTGGTGCTAGGCGACGCGCCATCATCCAAATCCAAATAGGTCCTCCAGAACTCCACCGAGGTCAAGTCACGCTCCGACTTCTGCCATGCATGGCGAATGCGCCTGTGAAAGATAAGAAGACGCAAACTTGTCCTGAGAAGTTGTGTCGCAAGGGCAAAAAAACGAGTCCGATTAATTCGACACAGTACGCCCCGTCCGCCCGTCGGTTCATAATATAAGACTGCTGGATGACGAAAAATCGCTCCAAAGCGGTGGCCGTGTAGAGGTTCTACCGCGACCGCGTCGCGATTATTACGCATTAAAAACGAGGGCAAAAGGTGTCCATTCAGCGTTAGCGCCATAAAAAGGCGCCGCCATTGGTTTTGCCGAATGGGTCGATCAAAGCCACCATGATACAAGTGCGTGTAGCCAGACGTCGGTACGGCCGTTTGCGTCTTCATCAAATGGGCATGAAAGGTCTCAGGTTCCAAGGACCGCAAAAATCCGGGGCCTTTGAGCGCATCTTGCGCACCGAGGAGCAAGAACTCCGCACGTTCATAACGATAGGTAAGAAGCGCGGCGGCAACGCGCCTGAGTATAAGATTTACGGCCGCGGTTCTGGAAAAATAATGCTCCCTTAGCCAACAGGTAATAAGTCCGTTGCGCAATATGTAGTAGTCCATCGCCGGACTGTCTTTCTTATGGAATTCATCGTGCCAGACAGCACATCCCAGAAGCGTCTCCATTTTCCATCCC
>JAKBXD010000148.1 GCA_021840785.1 Pseudomonadota bacterium | reverse complement strand
TGATCAGAGGTCCGAGATAGGGACTGGTGATGATTGAAAATTCGACATAGTTGATGGCGCGAGGGTGCTCTACAAGACAAGTCAGCGGCGGAGGAGTCAAGCAGTCGCTCGATGTGCGGTACCGTGGAAGAAGAACATGTCCTTGATCCACATCAAAGCGCCTCCCTGTCCCACACTGCAGAACAGGCCATTGACGATGCGCGCTGCGAGATATGATTCGAAGTTTCGTGCAGCCGCTGACCATGCGCAAGTGGCGAAGAAGACTGCCTGGAAGAGCAGAGTGATGGGCAGGCGTCCGAAGTAGTTGGCGAAAGCGACAACGATCAGACCACAGGCGCCGATGGCAAAGATGTTGCCGACGATGGCCTTCTCCACCGCAATCTGGGTCATCTTCCACTCGCTGGTAGCCGTCAGCATCGAAAGACGGATCGCCTTCTTGGGACGAAGCTCACAGCGATTGCGGGATGACAGTGATGATTGCAGTGCCCCCGGTGTAGTCGGCCAAAGCTGCAATGTATGCAACTGCGGCCAGCATCGAGGCCTTCTTGCGCGGGCTCCAGTTCAAGGGATCGCGCGGCGAATCAGACGGCTGTGGGATCAGGACAAACCGGCCGTCAGACGTCGTCTTGAGTCCTGCCGCATTGTCCGGATATTTGGAGGGATCGAGGACATAGCCGTCCAGCGCTTCTTGGTACTCATTCACCAGCGGCGCGCTGCTTGCTGCCGCAGCGCAAGCAGTCTTCTCCGGCATGTCGGCTGGGCTCTCCATGGCGAGAGCGTGGTAGTGAGACACTGTAGGCAGGACTTCTCAGGCGCACGAAGAGCGAGATGTGGAGAGAGGAGGGGGGGGGGAGGGGGTGGTTTTGGGCAAGGAGAAGGAGGAAGGATGCTTGAATGAGAGATGGCTCCCGCAGTAGTCGATGCAAACCAATGCAGACGGGTGGCATCCTTGTGTGACCGCCATGCCGAGCTTTCGGTGGGCGAGTGCGACCAGCGCACGTGCGAGGGTCCGTCGTAGATGCATTATTGAACGCTCCCCGGATACCGCGGCGAGGCTATCGGAGCTTGAGGTTGACGAGCTCATGCGGTCGCTGGCCCGGGACGAGCGCTTCCCCGGCAGCGCCTCCGCCTTGCCCCGCCCGCGCTGTCCGAACGCCACGGCCAGGGGAAGCAACACCGTCCAAGGCTTGATTTGAACCCTGCATCTACCTCAGCCCGCGAGCCGTCGCTGCCGGCCATGGTGGCCATCGCGGGCGTGGGCGAGGGCGATACGTTGGACGCGGCATCGCCACGGCGGGTGCATGCTGTCTCTCATTGCCTCCGCGGCGCCCCACCCCTCGGAGACTTCGACTGCGCTGGCCGTCGGTCGCCAAAGCCGCCTGGCAGCGCGTCGGCCAGAAGAGGCAGGACGCCGAAGACGCGTAGGATCCTGCGCGTGCCATGTGCGAACACTCATCACCCTCTGCTGCGATTGGAGGCCAGTGTCGACTGCAGCGCTCATACCCTTGCCGCCTCGCTTAAGCAGATTGCAGCACTGCATGCAGGCAGACGGGCTACATTTGCGCGAAACAGCGTGCTGCGCATTGGCGACTCGACTTGGGACGGAGGTGGATGGCCCTGCCGGGCGCGCGACATACGACAAGCGAGAGTCCGCAAAGCTGCGCGTGGAGCGGCCGTGCCTGTCACTGAACGAGGCTACCGATCTAGAGGCTCGATCCAGCGCCGGACGTAGGTCCGGTCCACTGGTCTCATCGTCACGAAGACACCCTGGGGCGGAGCATGAGCTTGCCATTGCGCTCTGACTCCCGCTCTCTTCCCCCGGATGGCGCATGCACGCTTCCAGATTGCTTTGTGGCTGCAGGCTGTACCTGTGAGAGCTTGCATGTTTGAAGTCTCGGCGCCTTTGCGCCAGCGCAAATAGCGCTGTGTGCACAATTCGTAGGGACCGCCGAAACCGGGCTGCGCAAGGCCGCGACGAGGAGCACGACAATCTGGCACGACTGCTGATGCTCGCAGTTTCACGATGGAATACGCTCTTCCCGCCAATTCATTGGAACGGGGACTGGGTAGCTTCCGCCTGCTCCTCGCGAGGAGCTAGCAAGGGTGCCGGGTGTGGCGTTGTCGCGAAAGTGGTACCTGTAGTCGAGCATCTATCACCTTGGAGACTTTGCGCGGAGGAAGCGCACCGCGGGACCACACTCGCCAGCATGTGATGACGAAGTCTGCCTCCTGGAGGCCGTACTTTTGATATATGCTCACGGCGACTCTTCAGTATGCCCACCGACCGTTCGCTAAAACCTCGTCTCGACTCGTCGACACCATGGCCGGCGCGACCCTGGCGGCAGGTAGAGGGCCGCTCTTGCTTGGGCTCACCTGGACTTGGACTATCATTGCGACCTCCCTCTTTATCCTGCGAGCTGTCAATGCATCGAAAGCCCCCAAGGAACACAAGAATCTGTTCGGTCTGCGACTGGATTTCTGCTGGGTGACGCTTGCATACGTGGGTGAGCAGCGGTCGTCGGCATCGGCTGTACTGATCATTACCAGATCACCGCCGTATCCGCTGAAGTCTTCTTGACGATCAGTGTTGTATATGGCACCGGCAATCATCAAGAACTTCTAACGCCTTCGCAAGCCGTCAACTCGGCGTTTTGGAGCTGGATCGGACAGATTTGTGCAATCTTTGCCCTGGTTTGGGCAAGATTCGCCGTAGTCGCTTTCTTGGCGGCCCTGCAAGGCCGCGCCTATACCAAGTGGAAGCACTACCTTTACTTCGTCGGCGGGCTACAGTTCTTGATCAACGCCATCGAGGTGGTCCTGATCTTGAAACAGTGCGAGCCCACTCAGAAGCTTTGGGACGCCAGCATTCCTGGTACCTGTCCGCTGATCGAGACTTGTGCCAAGGTTGGCTACTTGCAAGGCGGTTTGTACCACAATGTCCGTGCAGAGACAATAGCTAATATCTACGCAGCCATCGGTGCCTTTAGCGACTTCTCCCTCGCACTATACCCTCCAGCGGTCATCATTGGTCCACTGCAGGTCATGTCCATCCAAGTCAAAGTGGCTCTGTGCTTGATTATGGGCGGCGGCGTTGTGTACGTCCACATGTCGCGAACTCAAGCCCAGCGCTAACGGTAGTAGGGCCGGCATTGCTGGGATCATCAAGACGGTGGAGATCGAAGGGATACTAAGGACTACCGACATCTCGTATGCCACTGTCCCCTTGCTCATCATGGTGATGACCGAAGTATGGTTCATCATCATCTTCGGCTCCCTCCCAGCTCTTCGATCCACATTCGTCTCAGCCGGCAAACGCGCCTTGACCGCAACCGGCAGGACGGCCCGTAGCAAGAACAAGAGCGAGGGCTCTTTCCCCGGTAGCAACAATCATAACGCCGACTGGGTAGAGCTTGCAGGGAAGCGATCGAGTGGGCGATTGAACGGTGGACATCGAGTGTATGTAACGAGTCACGGCAATGGGATGCGAAGCATGAGTAATGATAGCGAAGAGCGGATCTTGTCGGACGAAGGCATCGTGCTGACGACTGAGACCAAAATCACGTCGACTGAGGCGTGACGGGGGTAGGGCGAAGAGGCCCGACGATGGAACGAAATGCCATTGGATCTCAGATCTCACCAAAGCGGCAGGGAGAAACCTAGCAGAGATGTATGAGTATCAGGGTGTGCGCTGCCCTCCTCCACCCAACACCGCGCCCAGTGGACTTCGAACCAAGCTTGCTGGCCATCCTTCTACAACTGTCATGCTCAGATTGAACTCGAGGTTTCCGATGTACACTGTAAACTTCAAAGGTCTGTCTGCCGCTTTTGCTAGGCATCATTTCCACACACTCTAAAGTTGGTTTAACAGCAGATGACGGTCTGTGCGCAGTTGACTGAGGATTTAGACCAGCTGTGACCCTTGAAGCCAGAGCTACAGTAGCAAGGTAACCCAGACCAGCAAGCGTCACTCTGCGTATGGAAAAATGAGCGTTCTACCAGTTTCCTCTTCGTCGGCGAACCGAAGCGCAAGATCGTCAATTATGCCGCCTGCACATCCGTCAGATTGCCGAGGCACACGAGCGTCCGACCGTGCCAGCCCGGCAGAAGCATTGGAATCCGCATGTATCGGCTGGCCAGCAACCCAAAGGGCGGAGAGGAGGCTGAGGAGACTGGTGCCAGGGAACACGCTGGTGGGCTTGGCTCAAGGATAAAGACTCTGAGTAGGTTCTGAACCTGCGACGACGATGCAAGCCGAGTTGGCCGGCCGGACCGCGTTTATCCTGAATGATGCTGTGCGTCAATCCTGAACTACAAATTCGCTGACACCGTGTGATGTTCTGGGTTCCTCTTCCAAACCTTTCTTCCGCGCAGAGCGAGGTTGTGGAAAGAAGAGGTCGTGCACAGCGGCTTCATATGGCCTGCTGAGTTGCAAGTAATAAGACGTGCGATGCGCTGCTGTAGTGAGTCAATCGAAATCTTGTGTGCTTTTGTGTATGAAAAGTCCCGTCAGCCGTCAGGCCACTCGCGTGGTGGTCGGAAGGTATTCAAAGGCAACGTTTCTTGCTCTGAGTCAGGCAACGGAGACAGCATGCTGAGCTTGAGGAGAGCTTGTTCGTGGCTAGACAGGCGGCCCGCCCCCGCACCAAACGCTTTCGGGCAATACACTTTCGTAGCACGCTTATACACGCTCTGGGCCAATTGAAACACCTGGTTCGGGGGCGCAGCCTCGTGGAGATCCAATGTTCGATTTGGAGAACCGTGGTCTTGCTTGATGGGACATATCCCTCCTCGCAGATGTTCCCTTCTATCGTCTTCTCCGGGACACTCTCTCAACGGGCTTCTCGCCGCACGCTACGGTCTGTCGGGAAAGAGAGCGCCTTTCGGTTTTCCAAGGCGTGAGCAAGGCTTCTCTTCTCCACTCTTATGTAACATTCGGCTTCGCTGCCTAGTTTTGTGGATCCGCCAATGCATGCGTGAGCGATCAAGGACCGCCCCCAGTTGAGGAAATGTCATAGACGTGTTCCTGGCATGCCATCCCGGGGTGGAGTCATGGCTTTGGTTG
>JAKBXD010000147.1 GCA_021840785.1 Pseudomonadota bacterium | reverse complement strand
TCTTTTACTAGCACACCGAAAAAGGGGGCCCTTTCCATGCACACCTGGCGCGAAGCCCAGCAAGCCGGGATTACCCTCTATGTGACTAAGACCGGAGAAATCCGGATGAAAGATTTGAAGAACGCGGGGCTCCATCCGGCGGCCTTAGACGTCTTACGGGCCCATAAGCCCACCATTGTGGCGGAATGGCTTTGGACTTCGCCAAAGACCCCCGCTGTCTTGCAATGGGATGAACCCATCGCAGACGCCGTTTTAGCATTTGCGGCGCGTTTGATGGCCCATCCACATTTATATCGATTAGACGACGCGGCCGATATTCACCAGGCCGAAGCAGCAGTGGATTGGGCGTTTAATACGCAGCAACTCGTGGCCGTTTTTGAGGCCGCCAAAACGTGGGTGCTCGCGGTGGCGGATCACGCGCGCCCCGCCGAGATCACCGATTCGGAACCCACCAATCAGATATCGCTCACAGAAACCGAAAGAAGGGATTTCCATGGCAGCAGCACTCATCAATCACCCGCTCGATCTACCCGAGATATCGCCTGATACCACCTCCACCGTTTGGCAGGAGGCAAGCCGTGCGTTGGCGACACGGTTTCGCGCCTGGCGTAATCAGACATTGACCGTTACCTGCGACGAAAATTCACTCTGGCCCGCTAAAAACCAGAAATCTAAGTCCCGGACCCTTACAGGGCGTATTGATTATGTCACGGCGACCGGCTTTGGGCTCCGCTATCAGATGCGGGGGACGTGGGGGGAAGCCGAAGGCCCTTGGGTGCGGGTGTTCTTTACGTGGTCCGATCTTTGGCACGCCCGCGAGCGCGTCCTGGTCACTGGCACGATGATGGACGGCGCGGTAGCCTCAGAGGCCCGGGACGTGGTGGCCGACTGGATCGTAACGACCCAGGCGCAATGGCCGCTACGCTGTCATGAACTGGAGATCCACGTGGGGGGTGCAGACGAAGATGTCCACCGTCGATTGGCTGAGCTTGCGGACTGAGGTCGACCTGGTCACGCTGGTCCGTGAACGCGTGCCCTTGGTCCAAAAGGGCAGTCGCTGGTTAGGACGCTGTCCGTTTCATGACGATAAAGCGCACCCCAATTTGGATGTCGCGCCGGGGCGCCATTACTGGCGGTGTTGGGTCTGTGGCGTCGGAGGGGATGCGGTCGATTGGGTTCGGCTCACCCAAAACTGCTCGACCATGGAAGCGGTCCACTATCTGCGTCAATGGCGGGGCGATCCGCTACCCGTAGCCCGTCCGTCTCGGCCCGACCCATTTCCACGTGCCTCACGCGCCCATCGCGATGCGGCGTATCAAGTCTTAGTGGCAACGCTCGGGTTGTCGGACCGACATCGGGATGCCTTGCTGGCTCGGGGGTTGTCCCCGCGTCAGATTCAGGCCAACGGGTATGCGACGCTGCCCGCTGGAAATCGCGACGCCGCCTTAGTGGCGGTAGTGAAGGCGGTACTCGATCTCCATGGCATTCCGGGGATGGCCTATCATGCCGAACAGCATCTCTGGCGGATTAAAGGAGCCCCAGGGCTGCTAATCCCGGTCCGGGATCGATTAGGACGCATTCAAGCGTGTCAAATTCGCGGAGATGGCGATGGACCTCGCTATCAATGGTTGACGTCCGTTCCGGACGATCACGGATGGACGGGGACCTCATCCGGCACGCCATTTCATGTAGCAGGGCAGCGTTGGGTTCGGCCGTCGGCTACCTGGTGGGTGACCGAAGGACCCTTAAAGGCGGATGTCGTGGCCGCGCACGTCCACCATCCCGTCATCGGCATTCCCGGGGTCTCGTTATGGCCTCGTGTGGCCAACGCGCTGGCGGCCTGGCGACCAGCCGCCGTAGTGCTCGGGTTTGACCAAGACCCGGATCCCAGCACCCGAGCACGCGTAGCCCAGGCCCAGAACGACCTAGCCGCGCTCCTGACCACACATGGTTTGAAAACGTATGTGGCGCAATGGGGCGACGGCATTAAGGGGCTCGATGATGCCTTAGCGGAGCGGATGCCACTCCAAATCCGACGCTGGGGCGCGGGGGCGATTGACACGGAACACGCCGCGAAAAAGGTGGGGGTAGGAGGGTCGTGAAACTAACAACGGAACAAGACGCGATCGCCCATGCACACGGGCACCGAGTCCGCGTCACGGCCTACGCGGGCACCGGCAAAACATCCTCGCTCGAAGCGTGGGCCCGGGCGCATCCTCGGGTCAAAACCTATTATGTGGCCTTTAATAAATCGGTGCAGGTAGAAGCGGCCGGCCGATTTCCTCGTAATGTCACCGCCAAAACCGGCCACGCACCGGCCTATGCCGCGATTGGGCGCCAGTATCGGGAGAAACTGGTCTCTGGCGTGAAGCCTTGGGAACTGGTGCAAGCCGGGTTGTTTCCTGGCGTCCCGCACACCGCGCAAGCCGCGTGGGCCGACGTCGTGATTCGGACTCTGCAACAATTTTTGGCTAGTACGGACACGCAGATTTTACCGACGCACATTCCGCTGACCGCGAGCGACTGGCAGGGGCCTTTCGCCTGGGCCGATCCCCTCCACGCCGTGCGCGATGCCGAGCGGGTGTGGTCCCGGATGC
Source organism: Pseudomonadota bacterium (assembly GCA_021840785.1). Next base: position 2,502 of record JAKBXD010000147.1, on the reverse strand, counting down.
AAGATCCGCTGGATGCCGCTGTGGGCATGATGCACGATGGCTACTTAAAGCTCTATGCCCTCTCCGAGCCCCGGTGGCCGTATGACGCCATTTTGTTCGATGAAGCGCAAGATGCGAATCCCGTCATGCTCCAGATGGTGCTCCGTCAAACCCAGGCCCAACAAATTTTCGTCGGGGATCCCTATCAAGCCATTTATGGCTGGCGAGGTGCCATTGATGCCATGACGGCAATTACAGCCGATCAGGATTTGCGCTTGACGGCCTCGTTCCGGTTTGGCCCCGCGATTGCCGCCGTGGCCACGCGACTTCTGAGGTGGCATGACCGATCAGTGATTCCGGTGCAAGGTCTCGCGCCGGACCGGGGTCAGGTGTATCGCGGGATGGGCGCAGCGCCAGTTACGGTGATTGGCCGGTCCAATGCCGGTCTTTTCAGTCAAGCCGTGGCACTTTGGCAAGCGTCTCCCACCATTCAATTCGATTGGGTCGGCGGCATCGACGGGTATCGGCTGGATCTGTTGGAAGATACCGCCCGGCTGTGGCAACAGGATGTCGTACGATCGCCATTCCTGCGGCTCTTTCCTGATTTTGACGCGCTCGTGGAGTACGCCGAGACGGTCGACGATGTGGAATGGCAGGGGCGCACGCGGCTGGTGGATCGCTGGGGAAAGGGGCTCCCCGGCTGGATTGCTCGCATTCGGGCGGCCTCCCAGGCACCAGGCCGCGCTACCGTCCGGTTTTCCACGATTCATAAAGCCAAGGGGCTGGAATGGGATCACGTGGTGTTATTAGACGATTTACCGACGTTAGGAGACCGCCCGCACGATTTAAGCCCGGAAGACCAGCATCTTTGGTATGTGGCCGCGACGCGCGCCCACCAACGTTTGGGCCTGCCAGAGGCGGCGGCGGATCATTTGATCGGCGGGGGACCGTTGGTGTCCTCCCAACCGACGGCGAAAAGAGGCGCACATCATGGGTAACAACACGAATCGACTAGCGGCGATGCACGATCGCTGGTGGGATGCCTGGGCGGCTTTGTGCCGCGAGACGCTGCCTACGGATCAGGCCTGGGACTTGGCGGGCGCCGTTATCAAGAACGGCCGCACAGCCGTCGTAGTCTGGCACGAGGTGAATGGCATGGTCACAATTGCCATCGATCAACCGCTGGCAGATGCCCTGGTGGCGACTGACTCGGGATTTCTGATCACGCAATGGCTGCGGCAGGCACTGGGGCGCTTTCAGCGACGGCCTACGCTGACGATGGTGCGTATTCCCCGGGCGTTCCGCAAAATGCGGCGCGAACAGATCCGCTTCTAACCCCGTATGGCCCGCAATCAAATACCCCAGAGAGGAGTTTTCGCATGTTCTTGCATCTGCTGATCGTCATTACCGTGCTGACCGTTATCACCGGCGGGATAGCTCAGTCGGCCCGGCGCAGGGTGCCCCATGAATCTTAAAAGTATGGTCAAGCGCCGGCTCATCTGGTGGATCTTGGGCTCGTTCGGCTGCGGGGTCCTGCCGTGGCTCGGCGGGGCTTTTTTACTCTTGCTCGTCATCGGGGCCGTGTTCATGATTATTGGCGGACTCGGCTTCACCAGCCAAAAGCTCCCGCCGCCCTTGCCGACCCAGGCCGCCTACAGTACCCAATGGCTCAATCTGGTGCAACATGTTGAGACCGCGAACGGCTACTTCGTGAATACGCCCGGGGTGGTGTGGGTCGCAGCGATTCAAGCCGCATCCTCCGGGATGCCGCTGAATAAAACGCCTGCCGGCGGGTATGGTCTCTACACGATGCCGGACAGCAAAGCTATGGGGCAGCCCTTATGGGCGACCAACAAGTTTGCCGTCGATTGGGGTCAGCATCATCAAGCGTTTTTAGAAAACACGCTGAATGCCGTGGGGAACACCTTGCAACCCCCGCAGTCTGGCTGGTCGTCCACTGTGCGATCGAACATGAACGCGCTAGAGGCGGGTCCGCAAATTGCCGCCTGGCCGATCGCAAATTGGGGCGTCAAGATTACCAATCCGGCCAGTGCCGCCCGTTTTGGTGCCACGGCGGCAAATTCCCAAGTCGTCTGGCAGTACCCGACGACCGGCTCTACCCGGGTTCTCGCGACGGCGTCCGCTCCCATCGGCAATGCCTACGCGATTCCATGGCGACCGCCCACGCGGTCCTGTGTGATCCAGGTTCATTCCACGAAACCACCGAAATGCACGTGGATTCCCCATCTTATCACCGGACGGGATCTCCAAGGGCCGCTCTCGATGACGATGCGGCTCGCCAATGGGCAAACGATCCCGATGCAGGTGGTCGAAGGGGCGCCCAAGAGTGCAGCGGGATACGTGTTTAATCACGCGATCTTGTGGACGGCCAAGGTACCGGTCTCCAGCAAAGAACCCGTGACCATTACGGCCCATTGGGCGGGGGGCATCAGTGTCGCGACGACGCTTCCTGGCTCTGGCTTTCAAATCGAGGCGGGTGGCCCGGTGGGTCCCACGCCACCC
>JAKBXD010000146.1 GCA_021840785.1 Pseudomonadota bacterium | reverse complement strand
TTGATAAATAAATTATGGAGAATGATGATATGGTTTCTGAGGTTAAAAACATCAAGACATCTCGATCAAAACGGGTATTCGGTGGGCTGGTCAATAATCCGGTACTAGAGGACTATTCTCTTCGTTACGCACCATCCAGCTTTAGAACATGGTCAGAATATGGCGTTGCCATGGCTGCTTTGGGAGGTATAGCCTATATGGCTGACCAGGCCATAGGCGGCTCTCTGGCTATTCAATTTGGATTCACTAACGCGTTCTGGGGGATATTGACGGCAGCGCTCATTATTTTTCTTACCGGGATTCCAATCGCTTATTACTCAGCAAAATATAACGTGGACGTCGACTTGTTGACACGTGGAGCTGGCTTTGGGTATATGGGGTCAACTATTACCTCCGTAATCTATGCGTCATTTACGTTCATATTTTTCGCTCTAGAAGGTTCGGTGATGTCGCAGGCATTCAACATCTTTTTTGGTGTTCCGCTTGCAGTTGCCTACGTTATATCATCGTTAGTCATAATTCCGCTAGTTGTATTCGGCATGACCTTGCTTTCTGTTTTGCAGAAGTGGACGCAACCTATCTGGATTACGCTATTGATTATTCCCGTTATCGCCGTATTGATTAAAGATCCTTCCAGTATTGCGAACTGGACGCAGTTTGCTGGAAAATCGCCTAGTGGTGCGGGATTCAATCCCCTGCTTTACGGGACAGCAGCGGGGATCGCTCTTTCGCTCATTGCGCAAATTGGCGAGCAGGCAGATTATCTTCGCTTCATGCCGGCGAAGAAAAAGGGTCGGGAGTGGATGTGGTGGTTGGCGGTGATGGCAGCTGGCCCCGGTTGGGTGCTTCTTGGAGCCAGCAAACAGCTGATGGGCTCTTTCTTCTCTTCTGTGGCGGTAGCGCACGGTACACCACTGGCCACTGCGAACCAGCCTGTGCATATGTATATCGCGAGTTTTGGTTACGTTTTCCCTAGTGCTGCGGTGGCGTTGGCTGTGGCAGCCTCGTTTATCTTCTTGTCGCAGATAAAGATTAATGTAACCAATGCCTATTCGGGATCGTTGTCATGGTCAAATTTCTTTTCTCGCATCCTTCATGTGCATCCCGGACGCGTTATCTATATCTTCTTCAATGTGGGAATAGCACTTGCGTTGATGGAAGGAAATATGTTCTCCATCCTGGGTACAATTCTTGGATTTTATTCCAATGTTGCAGTTGCGTGGATTGGTGCTGTAGTTGCCGACCTTGTTATCAATAAGCCCATTTTGAAGTTGAGCCCTTCCTATGTGGAATTCAAACGTGCACATCTTTATAACTTCAATCCTGTTGGTTTTGGATCGATGGTCATAGCATCCATTATTTCTGTGGCCGCGTTTTTCGGAGCGTTTGGAGCATATGCAGCGGCATTCAGTGCATTCATAGCGCTTTTTGTGGCATTTATTTGCTCTCCGATCATCGCGATACTAACTAAGGGTAAATATTACCTTGCACGTGAGCCGCAGTATCATGCCGGAACACATCATAATATTTTGACTTGCTCGTCCTGCGGTTTTGAGTATGAAAAAGAGGATATGGCGTGCTGTCCTCATCATGAGGGGCCAATTTGCTCTTTGTGCTGTAGCCTGGATTCGACATGTGGAGATGTCTGCAAGTCTGAAATTAAAGGCGTTCCAGTTAAGTCCATTTCTTGCTGACCGTCTGTCATCTTTGTGAGGAAATAGTTATGTCTGAAACACTAATATCTGTTGACCTGCGTCAGTCGCCATACGAAAACGAGCAAGTTCACAATCGTTGGCATCCTGATATCCCAATGGCGGTGTGGGTCAAACCTGGAGACGAGTTTCTCCTAGAGACCTACGATTGGACTGGGGGCTACATTAAGAACGACGATAGTGCGGACGATGTGCGTGATATTGATCTTAGCACTGTGCATTTTCTTTCTGGCCCCGTGGGAGTGAATGGTGCCGAGCCTGGCGATCTACTTGTGGTAGACTTGCTGGATATCGGCGCTAAATCCGACAGCTTGTGGGGTTTCAACGGCTTCTTCAGCAAGAAGAACGGAGGTGGATTTCTCACTGAGCATTTTCCCAAGGCGCAGAAGTCTATTTGGGATTTTCACGGCATGTTCACTAGTTCGCGCCACGTTCCGGGAGTGAGCTATGCGGGCCTGATCCACCCAGGCCTGATCGGTTGCCTGCCGGATAAGAAGATGCTTGATATATGGAACGAGCGGGAGGTTGGCTTCATCGCCACCAAACCGGACCGCGTTCCACCGCTGGCCAATCCGCCGTTCGCCAAGACCGCCCACATGGGAAAGCTCAAGGGTGAGTCACGCGACAAGGCGGCCGCTGAGGGCGCGCGCACCGTGCCGCCGCGCGAGCATGGAGGCAACTGCGACATCAAGGATCTGTCGCGCGGGTCCAAGATATTCTTCCCCGTTTACGTGGATGGTGCCGGTCTATCAGTTGGGGATCTCCACTTTAGTCAGGGCGACGGCGAGATTACTTTCTGCGGTGCCATCGAGATGGCCGGTTGGGTGCACTTGCGTGTGAACCTGATCAAGGGTGGTATGGCCAAGTACGGCATTCAGAATCCCATTTTCAAGCCCAGCCCGATCACCCCAACCTACAAGGATTACCTGATATTCGAAGGCATCTCCGTCGACGAGCAGGGCCAGCAACACTACCTTGACGTGCATGTGGCCTATCGTCAGGCCTGTTTGAACGCTATTGAGTACCTAAAGAAGTTCGGTTATTCAGGGGCGCAAGCCTACACCATCCTTGGCACAGCGCCGGTGCAGGGGCATATCAGCGGCGTGGTAGACATACCCAACGCCTGCGCCACGCTGTGGCTGCCCACCGAGATCTTCGAGTTCGACATCAACCCCAGCGCCGCAGGCCCGGTCAAGCACATCGCTGGCGGGGTGGACCTGCCGCTTTCCGAAGATTGATCTACCCTGGCCCGGGCCGCGCAGTAGACGTGCGGTTCTGGCTACACCTACTCGGAGCATCCCATGCCGACTTACGAATATCAGTGCGACAACTGCGGTATCTTCGAAACGCTTCGCCCCATGGCGCAGCGCAACACTAGTTGCAATTGCCCAGTTTGCGGTCGGGAGGCTTACCGTGTCATCGCATCGGCGCCTGCTATGTCATTCCTGTCGACAAGCGTGCGTATAGGCCATGCGACCAACGAGCGCGCGTCACACGCGCCTATGACTAGCGGCGAGTATCGCGCTCATAAGCATCCGCCAGGCTGCGGTTGCTGTGGCACCAGCTCCAAGGCCACGTTGTACGCGGCGGACGGTACCAAGGGATTCCCCACCAAACGCCCATGGATGATTAGCCACTGAGCCCTAGGAAACAAAGACAAAGGAGAGATTATGCATCACGGAGATATTTCCAGCAGTAAAGACACGGTCGGCGTCGCCGTCGTCAACTACAAGATGCCGCGCCTGCATACCAAGGCCGAAGTTTTGGACAATGCCCGCAAGATCGCGGATATGGTGGTGGGCATGAAGCAGGGCCTGCCGGGCATGGATCTCGTCATTTTTCCTGAGTACAGCACCCACGGGATCATGTACGACCCGAAGGAAATGTATGAAACGGCATCGACCGTTCCGGGCGAAGAGACTGAAATCTTTTCCGCCGCCTGCCGCAAGGCAAAGACCTGGGGCGTGTTTTCCCTGACGGGCGAGCGCCACGAAGAGCACCCGAACAAGGCGCCGTACAACACGCTGATCCTGATCAACGACCAAGGCGAAATTGTGCAGAAGTACCGCAAGATCATGCCTTGGTGCCCGATCGAAGGCTGGTATCCCGGCGGCAAGACCTACGTGAGCGAAGGTCCCAAGGGAATGATGGTCAGCCTGATCATCTGCGATGATGGTAACTATCCCGAAATCTGGCGCGATTGCGCCATGAAGGGCGCTGAACTGATCGTTCGTTGCCAGGGCTATATGTATCCGGCCAAAGATCAGCAGGTGCTGGTTGCAAAAGCCATGGCCTGGATGAACAACACCTATGTCGCCGTCGCCAATGCTACGGGTTTCGATGGCGTGTATTCCTATTTCGGTCATTCGGCCATCGTCGGGTTCGACGGACGCACACTCGGTGAGTGTGGCGAAGAGGAATACGGCATCCAGTACGCCGCGCTCTCCGTTTCCCAGATTCGCGACGCTCGCAAAAACTGGCAGAGCCAGAACCACCTCTACAAGCTGCTGCACCGTGGCTACACCGGAATGATCAATTCCGGCGACGACATGAACGGCGCTGGCGAATGCCCTTACGAGTTCTACAAGACCTGGATCACCGATCCGGCAAAGGCGCGTGAAAACGTTGAGAAGATCACGCGCTCGACACCCGGCACGGCCGAATGCCCGATCCAGGGCATTCCGAACGAGCAGGATATGGGTGGTCACAAATGAAACAGAACCTGATTAGCACGATCATTCCACTGCGCGGAGCCAGTGCTCGGGTCGGGGTCTTATGTTGCCAGTTGCACGAAGCGAACTCATGGGTAACGTGGCCAGGTTAAAACGGCGGTTGAAGCGCTAAGCCATGGTGGAGATATAACGTTGCATATATTTCCGAAACTTAAAAGGCATGGTAAGCACCGGACATGCCTGTTTTGAGATTGCCCAGCACGGTATTGATCCACTAGAAACGGGGGCACCGTTTTTCAGATCATGCTCATCAGGCCATGGAATACAGCCTGGGTGGCTACTCATACAACACGGGCTTGAGTACTGATGCTGAAGGTACGATTCGCATGAACTATCGCAGGCTCTGACCTGTGGTCGGGTCCGCATGCGGGTTTGGCCAGACCGTTCGGTCGTCATCAAGCCCTGCGGCGCTATGTTCTGGTTGCCGCATCATTGCGGCACCCCCAAGTTCTGATGTCTGTTTCCATGAAGACTCCTATGGCAAATCACGTACCTCAACAATTGGAAGCGGATCCTGTCGCATCGGCCCAGTCTTTCGAGGACGTGCGGCATCTGTTAAATCTTTATCTGATCGCACTCTGGGGACAGTCATTCGCTCTCATCGGCATGTCGCCCGCGTCGGAATCGAAAGCCGTTTGCCCAAGCATCGATCAGACCCATATTC
>JAKBXD010000145.1 GCA_021840785.1 Pseudomonadota bacterium | reverse complement strand
GGTTGACCACCAGTTACGATTCGTATGCGTACGACGCCTCATCCGCTCTACAAAAAAGCGTACTCAAGTCCGTTCGGGATGTTCCTGTTTATGTATTGAACAACACCGACCATTTGATCCACTTGTGCATGCACTTATACGGACACAGTCGGTCAATCAAGGATATTGAACATTTGGATGACCTTCAGCTTGGCCGCTTTGCAGATATTTTGTACAGCATCCGATCCTTGGAGATCGACTGGCACTACCTGGACCAGGTTTGTCGCACGTCACCTGATCTTATTTTCCCGCTGGCATTCGGTTTATTATTGACAGAGCGCCTCTATGGCCCTGTTATCCCAACCTATCTGCGCGAAACATTGGATAATGACGATGTCGTGCGTAATTTGGATTCGATTGCTGACCGTTGGACTCAGGATTCTGACTACCCCATTGGATACTGGCCTATTCCGTTTGAAACCCGTTTATTTGATTCTGACCGGGTTCGCTACGCTTACCAGACGTTTTATAAGTTCCATTTCCAATCGTTGGAACGAGGCCGAGGACATAAACGATAATATTTCAGACGGGGCGAAAGGCCCAATACCGGGCTAGCCACGGGGCATCAGGGGACGCCCGGTCTAACACACCGGCAAGTGCTCGTCTTGGGCGGTGTTGCGGAGAGAAAGCGGCACCATTTTCTGGGCTCGCCAAAGGCCCAAAGGCGTCAGAGAAAAACTAGGCTTACTTGGAGAGGTCAAAATGCGTATTTCGGTCGTAATCCCAACATTTAATCACCGCGAACTGGTTCGCAAGTCGTTGGCGTATGTGGCTGCCCAGTGCCTGTCTGGGCGCGTCACCGTAGAAGTAATTGTCGTCGACGATGGGTCTAATGACGGAACCGACACGATGATTCAGGACGTTAGGTTGAAATGCCCTCACGACTTAAACTATGTCTTTCGTCCACGGGATGCCCAATCTTGTCGTGGGCGTGCAAGGAATTTAGGCATTGCCGCGGCCGAGGGCGACTATGTGTTGTTTATGGATTCGGGCGTGGTGATTCCGCCGAATTTTATTGCGCAATTGGGGCGAGTGCTGACCACCGAAACCCTGCGCCCTGTGTTGCTCCATCGCGTGGTAGGACTGGATGTGGACGCTGCGGATTTCGATGTGGCGTTGCTGGATGGACTGACTCCCGAATCCCTGCAAGAGCGCATCGATGCGCTTGTAGCCACCGAGGGGTGGGCCGACCGCCGCGAAGGCCTGTTCTGGTCCGTCGGGAACCGCTTGGCCGAGCTGCCCGCACCCTGGGCCTTGGCGTGGTCGTGTCTCATGACGGTGCCCAAGGATCTCGTCGATGCCGTCGGGGCATTCGACGAGACGTTTATGGAATGGGGCGCCGAGGATATCGATCTGGCCTATCGGCTTTATCTTGCTGGCGCCACCTTTTTGGCGCCGTCGCCCCTTTGTGGCCTGCACATCCCCCACGCGGTCAGCGCCGACGCCGAAGCAAAATTCGTCTCGAACCAGCGGAATGAACAGCGTATGCATGCCAAACATTATCATTTGGCCACCGAGGTATATGTGACCTACGCGGGGCTTTACTTTAATCAGATTTTGGGCCGTTTTCACCGCCTGGTTCTCTCGGATATCTTGCCCTTCTATCCGTATGCATTCGCCGACTGGATGAGCGAGCGTTATCTAGCCTCGTCATCTCGAGCCCTGCTGATTGGCGACGATCATCTGGCGCGATTATCTCATTGGAATGTCACCCATCACTTCCTGGTGAATCCACAGCTACAGGCGATCATCGCAATGCGATTCAAACCGCGTAGGGTGGAACTGCAACTCGGAACGCATACGTCGTACGGCGATCATTGGTTTGAAACCGCGGTCGTCACCGATGCCATCCGTCTGTTCGGGGAGGAATTTGTCACGGCCCAAATGCAGGAGTTGCTGCGCATCGCCAAGCAATGTGTCATCGTGTACACTGAGAACTCGCAGTCCCCGGCAAAGCGCCGCGACGGCGCCGGACAGTGGTGGTCCCGAAACGAACTGGAGCAATTTGCCGCGTCGGTCGACGCAGAGATTACGGAGGATGCTTCGTGGGGGAGGCATCATGTGCTCCGTCTTCAGCGCAAAGATTCGCGGTAGCAGACCAATACCATAGAGGAAGGCGAAACTTGATGGTTGCAGCAGTATCCCACCCGTTTGACAGTGCCGGTGCAGTGCGTCTGTATCCCGGTGTCAGTGTCGTCATCCCGGTCTATAACCGGCCGGAATCTCTGACCCTCAGCTTAGCAGCGTTAGCGGACCAATCATTGGCCCGCGACGATTTCGAGGTGCTGGTCGTCGACGACGGATCGCGAGGACCTGACCATCTTGCAATCGTCCAATCGTTCGAAACCCGTCTGGATCTACGATACATCTATCAATCAGACCTAGGGTTCCGAGCAGCAGCCGCTCGGAACCAAGGTATCGCCCTGGCAAGGCGCACCGCCATCATGCTGCTGGATGCTGGCGTCATTCTACCGCAAAACGTCCTGGCAGCCGTGTGGGAGGCACATCGTGCTGACCCTGACGTGGCGTTGATCGGTACGGTCCACGGGCTCCAACCGGCTCCCGATAATGATCCTCAGTTGGAGCCCATTCGGGTATCCCGACACCCAGGAGCGCTAGTGACAGACGCCTTGATGGTCCAATACCCGGATCCCCGCCACGCCATTTATGCAGCCTTCGATAGCGATTTGTCCCAATTCATTGCGCCGTGGAACCATTATTGGACCGCATTGACCACGGCTCCAACGCGTGCGCTGCGAGCTATTGGTGGATTCGACGAAACGTATACGAGCTGGGGCATCGAAGATCTCGAATGCGGATATCGGTTAATGGCCTGGGGGGTGCACTTTCGTTGGAATCCGGCGGTGCGGGGGCTGCATTTTCCGCATGACGTGTCTTACCCTCGGGATAACGGTCCGAATTGGCAGAAATTTTACGCCAGACATCCCGCCGTGGCGATCGAAGTCAAGCTTACGGTGCCATCCGTTCGGCTTGAGCAAGCGCTTCGGAGTCTCCCGGGTTATGGGGGGAAGCCTCCCCGGCCGCCATCCCCGATTGTAGCGGAGTGGATCGCCCAGGTCACCACGTCTGCTCGTTCATGGGTATTGTTTGCGGAAACGGAGACCGAGTGGGCCGACCCGACGCCCGAAACGGGCCGGGTTTTTTCGATGGTCGATGCCGATCAGGCACCGCCACACACCCTGCCCGGCCTCGGCACGCGCACGAGCTGGCCAGACGGGTCCGTGGCAGTCTCGGTGATTGGCACTTGGTGGTCGCAGCTTGACATTGGACTGCAACGTACTCTGTTGTTGGAAGCATTCCGTTTAAGCCGGAACGCCGTGTACCTGATTTGCCCAATGGATCCCGCGTTGCTCTCCCGATTCCTTGCCGACTGGCAGTTTACCGCGGAACTTGACGACGACGGCCAAGGCGTCTTCCGGCTTTCAAAGAAACCAAGTGTCAGCAAGTCCGCTAGAGCATAGATCTTGATTGAGGGGGGCTCCGCTTGGGTGCTGATGTTTCGGTCGTAATTCCCATATACGGCCGCGCTGACGTATTGGATCTTACTTTAGAAGGGTTGGGTCAGCAAACCGATACCGATTTCACCGTGCATTTGATCGACCAAGGGGACTCGGTCGATCCTGGACCTATCCGAGCCAAATTTTGTCGTCGCTTGACTCTCGAGTATCTGAACGTGCCGGCTGACACCCCGGTGGGGACAAAACGAAATCTGGGTGCCGAGCAGTCGCTAGGGCGCATCATCGTATTCCTCGACTCGGACGTGATACCCGGACCCGAACTCATTGCAGGACATCGCGCTGTGCATTGCGAAGGCGACGAGAGGGCGGCTATCGGATATATTTACGGGCTGAAAGGCTTTGAGCGCGATGCCCTGCCCGCTCTGCTGACCGAGAAGACCTACGCGGGGCTCATGGCGCAACTGCAAGCGATGAGGGAATCGGTTCCGGATGAGCGAGACGCCTATTATGCCAAGGTTCAAGATGTGGTCATGGCCTTTCGCGCCCCGTGGAACGTATTTTGGAGCGGCAACGTGTCGGTGACCCGGTTGGGTTTCGCCCGCGCTGGGGGCTTTGACGGTCACTTCCGGGGATGGGGATATGAAGACGTCGAATTCGGGTACCGATTATATCGCTCGAACACTCGATTTCAGTTGGCTCGCCGCGCCTGGGCACTACACTACCCCCAACCGCTCGACGTCACTCCCCGAATCCAAGAAGCCGACGCGAATCTTCGGTACTTTGTGGAGAAGTACCCGTACCTCGATGCCGAACTCTACGCCTATTACCTCGAACCGTGGAAGAATTACCGCCCACGCTTCGACCAGTTGGAGAGCGAAACATTAAGCGCCGAGGATGTCGCGTGGATAGAGCAACAAGGATGGTTACGCGGAGCCCGCGTGGTGCAATTAGGCTTCGAACCGGAGCTAACGCATTTCCCACAGATCACCACGATCCTTGAGCCCAGGGCTGCAGTGTATCAGGCGATTCCCCGTTCGATTCATGGGACGTATCACCTGTCTGGCCTATACTGTCCGTGGAACGCGAGCGCGTTTGATATCGCTGTCGGTGCCCCGCTGTGGCAGCAATATGCATTGCGCCAGCAAGTTCGCTTAATCGAGGAACTCCTCCGCCTGGCCCCGACTGCCGTATTGCTGGGGTCCCACGGATCGTCACTCGACACGCTCAATCAGGCCGTGGCCACGCGACCTGATTGGGGGCTCAGCGAATTCACGCACGGTCGTCTTTGTGCGTGGGTGGTCCACCGCCAAGTGTAGAATGTGACCACGGACCACATGGGTCGGTACGTCTCGTTCGGAGGAATCGATCCGTCAGATTGTTTTGGCTAACTCGTTTTGTCATCGGTCTGACTAACTAGCTTGGCAACAGATTCCTTTGAGTCACCGTGGTCGGGCGCATCTCAATGTTGTCAGGTTAAGGAAGTGCGGATCAAATGTTCGCGTGATATTGCGAACATTTGAGTGTGTTAATGACTCCGGATCTCGGCGGTTCAGCGGGTGTCGCCAATAAAAAAGCTGAACCTTCGGGCCACCTTCCA
>JAKBXD010000144.1 GCA_021840785.1 Pseudomonadota bacterium | reverse complement strand
AGGGGCGGATTAGCCGGGCATAGAGGGCGAGCGTCTCGCCAACTACAACCGGTGTGGCAAACTCCTGTTCGGCCCGTTCGCGCCCCCGTGCCCCATGCGTTTGCGCGCGAGAGGGTCGGCAAGCAGTTGCGTGATGGCGGCTGCGAGCGCGGTCGGATCGCGGGTTGGGTTGGGATGGGTGGTCCGTTATCGTTGTTACGCACGGCTTTGCGGCAGCCGATGGTATCGGTCGTGATGACTAGTCGCGGTAGGTGCCGGTGGCGTGCAAATAAGCAAGCAGCCGCATTTCCTTACGGCCCCTAGTTACGCCATCTAGGATAATACCGGTTGTTATACTGAGAAACGCAAGGAGCATAATCCCCATAGCAAGAAATGCCGTAGGGAATCTGGACACCAGCCCTGTTTCAAAGTATCGCAGGACTACTGGTAAACCGAGGAAGAGCGATGTCAGGATGAGTGCTACGCCGCTGCCAAGAAATAGCTGCAAAGGCCTTTCGTGTTTTAATAGAATCATAATCATAACGAGTATACGAAGGCCATCACGGTATGTACGCAGCTTGCTCTCAGACCCTGGATGGCGCTCCTTGTAAGGCGAGGCCAGATTAGCGACCGGCATCTCTAGTTCCAGGGCGTGGATAGTAAGCTCGGTTTCAATATCGAATCCTTGAGATAGGACGGGAAACGATTTAACAAAGCGCCGAGAAAAGACCTTGTACCCAGATAGCATATCCTGGATTTGATTACCAAATAACTGTAGAACAAGACCAGTAAGGAGTTTATTTCCTAAGCGATGTCCAGCGCGATAGGCGGCCTTGTTGCCTGGCGCTACGCGGACAGCGTTTACGAGGTCGTATAATCCGTCGATTGCGAGCTGAAGCATAGCGGGTGCAGATGCTGCGGCATAGGTATCGTCGCCATCCACCATGATGTAATAGTCGGCCTCGATATCTCGGAACATGCGTCGAACGACGTGTCCCTTGCCCTGGTGTATTTCGTGTCGCGTGATCGCTCCCGCATCGCGTGCCTTGTCTGCAGTCCTGTCGCTGGAGTTGTTGTCATAAACGTAGATGGTTGCACCCGGGAGCGCCTTTTGGAAGTCGGTCACCACCTTGGCAATGGACACCGCCTCATTGAAGCAAGGAACCAGCACGGCGACCTTAAAATCCTTCATGTCAACTGTTCCTCTGTGTGGATATGGCGAAATCAAAGATCAATGTCACTAGGGACAACGCCGCGATCAGCCAAGCCCACTGCTCGTGCGGGGGAGAGTAGGAAAATCGAACGTGGCTTATGCCTTTCGGCAAGCCGATGCTTTGAAAGAGGCCTTGATAGCGGCGAATTGATGCGGGTCTGCCGTTGACCGTGACAATCCACCCCGGGAAGTACAGTTCTCGGCGGATGAGGCGTGACGGCGTTAGGCATTGGGTCAGAACGCTATTAAGCGCCGCAACTCCCCTGAAGACGCACGGACCGCCCAGCGCGCTGTAGTAGGGCGCGGGGTGCGGGAGTTTGTATATGGTCATGAGGGAATCACTATAGACCTTTCGTATCGCGCGTACTTGCACAGTGGGGATCTCTGCAAGCTGAATATGCAGCCCATATTTTGGCACGGATCCGGACGGGCCGGAAAGATGTTGTCTATAGTCATGTGCAGCGGGTAGCGCCCATAAGGCGACGGGCCCATGGCCTCGAGAGAGATCAAACTCATAAGAGATGAATCGGTGGGGTCGGAGGGCGAAAGGATGACGCAGCCGGATCCAAAAAAGCTGATTGTTTCGGGACTTTTTGAGGGAGGCCGCGCCCGCGACGCAGCGGTGTCGCTGACATAGGCGGACATGTAGCAGTCCGTTCGACCGATTGCCGTAGTTTCCAATGAGAACGCCTGCCTTGCCGATGGACCAATTACGGCTTATGGCGTCACTTGGAATGAGGCCCGTAGCTTTTTGTCCTGACATGAGAACAAGCGGTCGGTTGTCTCGGTGTTCGGTGCGAGTGGAAAGTGTGGGCGTAAATGGGGAGTCGCCGGCGGGCGTAACGACGTATTTTACGCCGAGCGATTCGTAGGCCGCAAGATGCCGCCGCAATTCCTTGGCTTGACTAGGCCCTCTGGGGAAATTGCCGTTAAAGGTGACGAAGTTGGCGTAAGGGTCTAGATGATTGTGGATCCATTTGACCCAGGTGCGGCTTATCGGGAGGTAGTTGTGATTGATGGATGCTATGCCGAAGTATGCGCCGTAGTTGGCTTGGATTGGTCCGAGAGTATAAAAACGCTGAAGCCCCAGACGTCGCTGCAGAAAGTGCACGGCACGGTAGTCGACGTCGCCATGGCGTGGATTGGAGAGGGTGGGTATGAAAAAGGTCAATAGACTGTCCACGATCAGAAGCACCGCTATCCAAGGCCCGCGTTTTCGAGCGGGAAGCCAAAAAAGGCTCGCAAACAGTCCGCAGAGGGTGAGCATGGCCCACGCCGCGGAGCCCGTGGCCCAGTGCCGTAAACCGGCATGAGCGCGAGCATGGGATAGTAAGGATGGGGCCATCAATAAAACCAGAAAAAGAGCACATAGAGGCCCCAGGGCGGCTGCCAAGGCCAGGCGATTGAGTGCTGTTGCGTGGCGAATGTGATCGAGGCCAAGCGCGGCGAGTAAGATGACCGCGAGCTCCCATGTGGGCGGTGCATAGCGGAAAAACGCCGTATTGGGTACACCGGGCACGGCATTCCACAAGGCCATGGCCGGCGGCCAGCCGAAGGTCTTAGCCCAGGCGAGGAGCGTCCAGAGCAACAGGAAAGCGGCCAGGGCTGATCGGCGGACGATGAGGCCATAGAGGGCAACCGCAAGCAGCAGGACATCCACATACCCCCCCACGTTGCCCCACGTGAGAAATATCTTGGGCCACACGCTAGAAAACGTGAATATGGGGCCGAAGGCGTAGGGAGCGAAAAGGCTAGGGACGGTGGCCACGAATGGCAGGTGTGCGTGCGCAAACGCGCCTGCATGACCGCCCAGATCTGCGAGCGGGAGGTATTCAAAGAAGGCCAGGATTTGTGGTGCGGCAAGACCAAGACCGACGCCGCCTCCCAGGATTAGGCGACGCAAAAACGCACCCTGCCTCATTCTCGGCGTTTGAAAGAGTCGCACAAGGGCCCATCCCAAGGCAAAGAGTCCACATATGTAGGCAGTCTCAGGAAAGCCTGCCAGTAACAGGAGCCCAAGGCTCAGGGCGAGAAGACGCCAGCCACCGCGTTTATTAGCGTTGACTCTAATCGAGGCGCGCTCGATTCCCAGCAGCAGCCACGGCAGGAACGGGACCGGGAAAGCTGGGGCGTGATCAAACCATGCCAAGGTCCCGTCGAAACCGTAAAGTATTCCCCCCGTCAAGGCGGCTAGCCGCCCGAGGCCTATTTGCCGTAACAGGGCGTATGTCCCCCAGCCGGCCAAGACCTGTAATGCAAGGTGTTCCAGGAGCATGCCTTTGGGGAGGAGAAGCAGGAGCGTCAGCGGAAAGAAGGCCGCGCCCTGATATTCGGCCGCAAGCGGCAAACCAACTCCTGAGTAGGGGTTCCACCAGGGCACGATGCCGTGCATCCAGTCCCTTGCCGCCCGGTAACCCAGGGCTTGTGTAGTGAAGGCAGCATTGGGGTCAATGTATGGCTGGCCGGCGTGACCACCCTGGACGTGGGTGGCCAGATAACCGAAGAGCACCATCGGGTTGGTCTTGAAGAAGCCGGCCAATTCGGGGAAGGCGAGCACGAAAGGCAGAAGAGTGAGCAGAAAAATAGGCAGGCAATCCGGTTTCTGGGGATACCAGATCTGGCCGGGAGCCGCGTGGCTTGCGTCATCCTCCGTGATCGTTCGTCTGGAGGCCTGTGGTGGTCGTGTCGTCGTACCCCAGATGGTCATAAGCTGTTGTGTCGCGTTATTGCCTTTCGGTACGCGCAAGCCAATTTCCGTTCACCTGCAGGTGGCCACGTGAGTTCTATAGAGGCATACGTACAACCCTCCTTGTGGTCGTGATGGACGCATTCCCAGCCCTCGGGGCACGCGGCCATGACCGCGCGTATCCGGCCATAGAGCGCGCGGATATTGGCGGCTTCGTTATAGCAGGGGACTACGAACGACAAGACGGGTGGCGTATCCGGGGGGTCGGACGCGGGGTGTGCCGTGCTCACGAAAAGACCACCCGGCGGGTTGCCGTGTAATTGAAAACAAGGCCGGCAAGCGAGCCTGCCGCCACCGCCCAGACCGGCTCGCGGGCCACGAGCGGCACCGCGAGAACGAGCAGACCATAGACGCCGTTATTGACCACCCACCCCACGGCATTGGCTGACACATAACGTGCCCATTCTTGGGGAAGTGCGAGACGACCCGCGCAATCCCTAAAGGTCCAGGAGCGGTTGCCGAGCCAGGTGACGGTCACCGCCACCGCGAACGCCACCGCCTGGGCGGCCAGCGCTCCCGCCCCGAGACTGGTCAGTCCAAGCACGATTCCAGCATCGACCAGGAACCCCAAGGTACCGACGAACGCGAAGGCTAGGAACCGACGGAAGGCTGTAAAAGTTTTCAGAAACGCCATCCCTTATAGGTATCTTCTTTTACGTTCTGAGGCATAGCTTAACAAAAGCGTGCTATGCGCAGAAGCTCAACCATCATCGATCCGGCTGATTTTGACCCCGGACTGCTCGCCACGTTAGGATGATCCTGATTTGAAGCTCAAACGACAGCGCGTCTCTCGCTATACTCTCCGCTATCACCCCGAGCTACGTATGCACCAAACTTTGGTATCTGGCTGACACGCGAGCCATTACCCCGGCACCCTCGTGGGCTTCCAAGAAAAATGATAGCTTGTTTGGCGGTGTACATAAATGACCCGTACGCTATGGCGCTGAAAATTCCCTGGGCCGGCCGTCTGCTCATTATACGTGGCCTGCAGGAGGGTACGTTCTGTTGCCCTATCCGAAAGATCGAGCAGCAGAAGAACGCGTAGGCATGCCGATGATACGCGGCATAGTTTACGCAGCTCGGACGTATTTTTGGATCCGCAAAGAGTATTCGTGCGTCGGCGTGGCCGAACGGCACGCTCAATGACTACGGGGTTATTTCCTCCTTGGCGGTAGTCGATGCGTTTGGGAT
>JAKBXD010000143.1 GCA_021840785.1 Pseudomonadota bacterium | reverse complement strand
CAAATGCAAGTCGTTCATACGGTTGCCTTTCCTGTTGTCCTGGAAAAGATAGCATAGTACCGTCGCCCTGCCTCCGAAGTGGACCCCGATTCGTGGACGCTAGCAGGCCGCTGAAAAACCCTTCATGATCCCGCGACCGACCGTTACAGTACGCATAAGAATATCCATGTTTTCAGTCTCCGGGGTGTCAGGATGCGCGGTGAAGTCGATCCCCAGAGCCATCTGTTCTTTTATAGGGCACGGTTATGCCCACAACAGCGTTGAGGACTTGGCGCGCGCTGTCTTCCCAAGTATGGCACGGGATGCCATCACTGCGCTGGTGTTCCCCCCGTCGGTATTTCTCGAGCCACGCCTCCACCGCCGCACTAATCGTCTCCGGTTCCATCCGATCCGCGAAAAAGCATGCGTGACCTGCCGTCACCTCGCGGAACACAGGGATGTCACGCACCAACAAGGGTAAGCCGTGGTGAGCGGCTTCGATGAGCGGTAGGCCAAAGCCTTCGCCATAACTAGCGGCGATCAGACAGGTCGCAGCGCTATAGATTTTTTCAAGATATTCGTCGCTAATATTCCCCAACCAGAAAAGGTGTCTACCCCGCTCAGGGTGGTTACGCAAACGATCAAGTAGCACTTCGGACTTCCACCCCTCCCTACCGACGATCACGAGATTCACTTCTGCTCCCTTAGCCCACAGCTCGTCGAAGCCCGCTACCGTCTGTGCGTGTGCCTTGCGCGGCTCGATTGTCCCCACCATCAAAAAACTCGGACACATTCGCAGACGAGCAAGCACTACACCCATATCGGCGGGTAGCCCACGCGTCGGGGCACTGCTGTTTATATCGTAACCAAGACGGAACCAATGAATAGGCAGCACCCTACTTTCTTTTGTTTCAAAAACACGGTAGTACTCAGATAGCTCGTCGGCAACGGCCCTCGAAATACACAGCACCCCATTTGAATTATGAATTACATTCAACCACGCCTTGAACTCAGACACCAATTCCGGCCAAAACTTGTCCGGCTGAAGAACTGGCAAAAGATCATAAACGACATGATATATTCTAGCTCCAATATTCCTAATATATTTTGCCGCCGAGGATTCGTATAAATTAATTGCCAAACGAGGATGTAAATCCACAAAAATAAGGATATCCCCTGGGCTAAAACTTACCGCCGCCCCAGCGATAGAAGCATGGCGCTTATCACAAATGGATTCAAAAATAAAAAAGCTGTGCCCAAAATCATCCGAAAAAACAGGTATAACCTCTCCATCATAAACAAGACGTAAATTATGATATATTGCGCGGGATACGCGCTGAATTCCAGTTTTTTCATCATGCCCATGAATAACCGATAGATCGATAAATATCCTTTTGTTACAAGCCTCTGAACCTCCTTTCGTAGATAAAGTGAATGAATCCACGATTGCCCTGCATTCCTCAAAACTAAAGGCTATCCCATTCGTTTTGCATTGCGCAACAAATTCCGTAAATATGTCGCTTCTGCTAACACTCCTATTTCTGGGCGCTTTTTCTGGCTCTCGACACAGGGAGTCGAAAACGGCAATTAAGTGAGCCGCGACACCATCCCATGAAAACCGATTCAATGAGAATTGTTTCCTGCATTGTAGTTTTGCCTCATTCAAGACCGCTGGATATTCAACCATGCACGCAATTCTTTGCGCCAGCTCTTTTGGATCATATGGGTCGAACAAAAGGCTGTCGTTATTCAGTAATTCCCTTCCAGTCGACGTGCTAGAAGCTAGCACTGCCAGCCCGGATGCCATCGCTTCAACCATAGGCAGCCCAAAGCCTTCTTTGATCGCTGGGAACAGCAAACAATCTGAATCTCTAAGAAGAGTAGCCAGTTCATCGTCACCAAGATAGCCAATCCATTTTACTTGACTCCCAACGCTGATATTTTTCTTGACACTTAGCGGTCGCTCTCCACCAAAATCCTTCCCAACAAACACAAATTCCGCTTTCTTCTTTACGCTGCCCGACAGATGTTCTATCGCCTCCAATATTACTGCGATATTTTTATGTGCGTCATTTCCACCATAATATATAAACCTAGTTAAACCATCCACCCTTGCGTTTTGCATACCTATGGAGGCGAATGACTCATCGCAGCCATTATGAACCCAAGAAATCCTCCCATTAGCGGAGCTACCCAGCACAGACGCAATATCTTCAAATGATTCTTTGGACACGGTCACCAATCTATCACTTTTCCACGCATCCGTAAGTTTCTCAAAATACCAATCCCGCTGCGCTCTATTGCCAAGATATTCCTTATAAAAGTAGAGTGGCACCAAGTCGTGCAATACAGTTACATACTTTCGACTCTCTGCGTTTGTTATTCCTGTTATTGCCAACCCGTCAGTAAAACCCTCCTGAAGATTTGTTGAAAACACAATACTGGGGTTAATTATGGCTATTAAGGCTTCTCTAAATATCTTTGCCGCGATATAGTTTCTTCTGTTACTACTAAAATCTGAGGGAAGCAGCCAACACATGGCGTGAAGTTTGCTTTGTGCTACTGGGTCGCCAAAAATGGAGCCGACATATTCCCTATCATTCTTCATCCTAGAATTAAATAGTAGATGATAGTCATACTGTTCAGATGACATATTTATAATACGTTTAACGACTTCCTTCGTGTAGCGCCCCACCCCCCTATGTGAGGAATCCCTGCTTTGGAGCCCTTGAATATCAATCAAAATTGTTGGTTTCATCTGTATTCCTCACATTATAAGCTCCGAAGCCAGTACCGAAAGCATCCATTTTTTTTCTAAATCTAGTCTCTTGATATTCCAATTCAGATTCTCGGATAGGCGAGAGCTGAATTCCTCAGAATTCATCAGCGCCCGACGTAGGGCCTCAATCGTGCCCAACTGGGAATGCTCATCGATCACGTCCTGGTTTTCCGGTTCCCGCCCGAGAATTTCGCGATAACACTGCCGCACGGTTTCATCGGGCAGGCGAAGCCATTCGCTTTTTGCAAGCCGGCCGCCCATAGTCTGCTGCACCAGTGATTCTATACAGCTCATGGATTCGGCGTGCCAGCGCACCAGAGTTTCCATTTGCTGGCTCTGGGCATTGATAGCATGGTGGATTCCCTCCACGCGCTGCTCTATGCTGTTAAGCGCCCAGACGCTGCATTGCAGAGTCATCTGCATGCGGGTATGTCGACTGAACCAACCCCACAACCAATGGTGGGTATTGCTGTATTCCCGAATGAGTTGTTTGAGCCCATGGATTTGGTCATGTGGGCGACATTCAGCCGATTTTGCCAGCTGCACAATGACACGAGGCTTGCCATACCCCAGGGCTAAACGGCCGAGATAATAGGCCATACCGTTGGGGTCGGGTTCGCGTTGGAGCAGGTTGCGATAGGCCTCGGTGACGAACGCGCGCCCATCGAGGGAGAAAAGCTCGGTGATGTTCTGGATCGGCATGGCGAGTCCTTTTTGTTCTGGCAAAGCTCGGTTAAGATGTTCGCGACTGTCGGCAAATACGCTGGCGGCCTGCGGAATGACTGCGGTGGAGGTAGCGGTATGCACACTTTGCGGTGACACCGTCGCCCCATGGATAAATTGCCCGACCTGGGCGTGAAGCTCATCCGGCGGCGGCGCCGGGCGTGAGACGGCAGACCAGCGTGAAGCACGTCGCCACAACGTCGACAGCCGCCACCGCGGGGTGGATTGCATAACGTGGATGCGAGCGGGAAGTGCCTGAGCATAGGTGGCGTATTGAGCTATCCCCGCCCGCAAAGCACTTTCCTGTGCGTGGAGGTGAGCATTGAGGCCTTCGATGGTTTGTATATGCGCTGCTGTGCCTGTCGAGGTCTGGGCGATGGACGCTTCACTGCGCATGTGGAACCTCTGCTTCCTGAGTCTTCGCCTCGGCGCCACTACGTTCCGGGGTCTGCCATACGGCGGCAACTACGGTGACACAACGGACGGCCTCACGGGCACTGTGTGTGTGGCTACGTTCGTCCCGCACACCCTGCCCTTGTGCCCGAAGTTCAACCGACTTGCGTTCGCGATCCAGTAGCGCCTGTTCCTGCGCGCGTTCTTCAGGCTGTAGTCGCGAAATCCCAGGCCGGAAGTTCTCGTCTAGCCAATCCATTTCCGCCATCGCATCTTCATGCAACACAACTTCGCGGGTTTAGCATTGAGCGCGCGCCGCCTACGCACGTCCCCATATTGCGGCAGCCCAATCCTGCCACCGCGGTCTCTATGTCGCTGACTAAGTAGGTTCCGCACCGTTTGCGTGCCAGTTCAACGCCTTCTAAATACTTCCTGGCTCTTCGCTTTCGGACCGGATAGCTCTACGACATGCTCCGGCCCGCGTTCGCGAAGGGCCCGCCGGGTAGCTTGATCCTCAGCGCTTACCCGCCCCAAAACTGTTAACGGCTCCACAATTCATGGCTAGCCGTCATTCGATAAAATCGCTGTTTAAGGGACGCCTCGGTGAAAATATCGGGCCATCCTCAAGGACTCGGGAGAAATGCATATTGCGCAAGGCCTTTTCCGTCTCTATCACCCGCTCACGCCACCTTTACCCGGCGGATAGCCACCCCAGAAATAGCCAGGCCAAACAACGTCATCCCCAATAATACAAGCAAAGTGTAACGCATATCATAATAACTCGGAATCGACGGCCCAAAATAGCCATGATGGAAATAATCCACCGCATCAATCAACGGAAAATAGAGCAGATAGCTCCGATAGGGCTCCGGCACTACAAATGTGGGGAAAAAGACCCCGGTAAAGGGCAGCATCAAATACAGGATGATATGGGACGTCTTTTCGATGGTTTCACTGAGCTCGGCAAGGCCTGCCATAATGAGGACGAAGCCAAAGGAAAACCAGATGATCAGGAGATAGCCGACCGCCATAATCAGGAGATTGCTCGGTAAATGACATATCCCTACTGCGACGAAAACCGGAAAGAGAAATAGGAACACGGCCATCGCGCTGGCGAACTCCAGCAAGATCCTCGCATAGAGTATATCCATCGGCCGGATGGGCTGATGGTGCAGCAGGGATCGGTTTTGCTCTATGGCTCCGGTCACCCTACCAGTCCCATTTCTCCAGAACAACAGGGTGGGGTAGCTCACGGCGA
>JAKBXD010000142.1 GCA_021840785.1 Pseudomonadota bacterium | reverse complement strand
CCCCATCTTGCGCTCAAATGCCCCGGAGCGTTCCTCCAGTCGCTGGTTTTCTTGGGATCGGCGCTCTTTGGCCGCGCCCCGCTCGGCCCCCCAAATGACGCCAAAATCATGGCCAGCACGGCCAAGATCATGGCGTAGATGAGTTTCTCGTTAACCGCACTGCCTCCTTATCGACGCTTCTTTTTCTTGGTATAGCGGGTGCTTTTTCGACAAAATCCGCATTTGCAATCCCGTTTATGTCCATGCCCGTGGGCCATCATAATTC
Organism: Pseudomonadota bacterium; assembly: GCA_021840785.1. Next base: position 4,881 of record JAKBXD010000142.1, on the reverse strand, counting down.
CCTCCTTCCTAAAACAGTTTGGCCATCCAAATCGCTTTGATCGGATTGGTGAGACTGTGCGTGACCTTTCGGCGGATCCGCCGCCTCGAACTTTTGGCTGTCTTTCGGCGTGCCATATCGATCCCTCCCGTTAATTATAGAATTCGTTGACGAAGACTTGGACGTTCCCACTGGTGGGTGCCGTCGCCCCCATGGTCAACTCTTGGGCCCCTAAATCAGGGTGGACGGGCGCATCGGGGCATCGTATGATCGAGAGGTCAGATCCGTCGTCATGAGGGTGGCAAAATGCGGGATCGTCCTGGCAGCGAAAGGACGTGGACAACATGGGAGAGACGAAAACGATTACGCCGGAATCCCGGATCGCATGGCAAGGGCTAGCGCCTCGATTGTGGCAAACGATTCACCCATGGTCAAGCGAAAGCGAGGGAAATAGTATGACGAATCGTCAACCGCTACGTTAAGCCGGATCCTCAATAGCATCCAATTGAACGCGAATGATCTCACGACCCAAGGAGGTTAGCAAAATGCACCGTCGATCCATCCTTCAATTGAGCGGGGCACTCACGATCGTGGCGGCCATAGCGGTCACAGGGATCCTGTTGCATAATAAACCGATTCGGCTCCGCCCCCGCCTTGCGATTCCGCGTAAAGCAACTCTGCCCGTCGCCGCGTCTCCTTCGTCCTTATACACGCAATACCCGGTAGTAGTTCCGCGATCCGCTATGACCACTCCGTTACTTCGCAAGGAATATGCGCTCATCCGATATTGCCCCGTTTGGCAACAACAGGACTGGATCCGTGCCCACTATCCCAATATATACTGGGCACCGACCGATGGAATCTATTACTTTACGTTCCCCGGCACGGAGGTCACTCTGCTCCCGGTACTTTGGGGCACCCCTCCCCTCTGGATTGGGCACCCCATCACGCCTTAACAACCGCCCATGCCACACGTAGCGGCTACATTCACCCCTTGCTTGACGCGAATGATCTCACGACCCAAGGAGGTTAGCAAAATGCACCGTCGATCCATCCTTCCATGGAGCGGGGCACTCGCCGTGGTGGGCGCTTTAGCTATCGCAGGGGTTATGTTGCATCATGTCGGGCATCCGCCTTCCCCGAAGCCCGCGCCCGTTTCATCCCCTTACACCGCAACTTCCATCCGGCCTGCCCCGCCTCCTGCTTCGGCCCCTTTATTGGACCGCGAGGCCTGGCTCATGCATTGGCAACCGGCCTGGTACCGTGCGGAATGGATCCAGGCCGGTCGGCCGCCCATTCTGTGGTCCCCGCAAGACGCAAATTACTACGTTAAGGGCATTGGTGTTCTCTTGACGTTCCCCTGGCGATGGGAACTGCTCCCGGTGTCTGCCTTGCCTTCCTGGTACGGTTATCCCCTCAAACCTTAATATGCGCAGGCCCCGTTCGCCGGATTGTCTTGTGTCGCACTCCCGCTGACGCCATGCAAGTCTGCCGTGCTGATACTCGTGCAAGGTGGAAAGACGTAAGTGCACGAGAGAGACACATTGCCCGCGCTGCTCACCACGTAAATAGGTAACCACAACCACCATCCGACATCGATCACAAATGTCTCGGGATCCACATTGTTCATTTCGGCAAAATATTTTTCGGCGTCTGGATCTGTCGTTCCGTAGAATTTCTCGACGATCGTATAAATCCTATCTCCCGATTGCACCTGATAGGCCTGGCAATCGCTAAAAGTGACCGTCTGTTCTTCGGCGTTATAGACCGTCCCGCTTACTGATGCGAATTCTTCACTGCAACTCCCGCTCACTCCCATGTTTTCTGCCTCCTTTATTGAGCTGCCCCATCTTGCGCTCAAATGCCCCGGAGCGTTCCTCCAGTCGCTGGATTTCTTGGGATCGGCGCTCTTTGGCCGCGCCCCGCTCGGCCCCCCAAATGACGCCAAAATCATGGCGGATATTACTTTATCGTTCGCCGCACTTCCTCCTTATCGACGCTTCTTTTTCTTGGTGTATATGGCCAAATAGAAAGGGACAGTTTGGCCATCGCTTTTCCCCAGTTTGGCCATTAAGAATTCCCCAAATTGGCCATTAAAACTTGGCCCTGTCCTCACCCTGCTCGGATGGTAATGGAGGAGCTTGTGACTCCACCGAGAGGAGGATTTTGAGGAAGGATGATCTCGATGTCGATGATTCAGCAGATCAAAGTGCTCCAAGCCCAGGGATACAGCGTATCCGCCATTGCCCAACGCCTGGAGATCGATCGAAAAACGGTGCGCAAGTATCTCCGCCAGCAAAATTTTTCCCCCTCCCCACCCCGGCCCCGTGATCGGAGCTCAAAAGTGGAGCCGTATCGGGCGACCATTGATGCGTGGTTAGCGGAGGACACCCACCAATGGTATAAGCAACGACATACCGCGCAACGGGTCTTCGACCGTTTAGGGGAAGAATTCCCCCACCGGGATGTCTCGTATCGCACGATCCGGCGCTATGTGAAAAGCCGGCGCCAAACGGCGCCGACGACGGGGACGCTCGATTTGGTCTGGGGTCCTGGGGAAGGACAAGTGGATTTCGGGCAGGCGGATGTTATCGAACAGGGTACCCGGACCCGCATGCACTTCTTGTGCCTCACTTTTCCGTACAGTAATGCAGGGTACCTGCAATTATTCCACGGGGAAACCGCGGAATGTGTGGTGCAGGGCTTGATCGATATCTTTCAGCATATCGGCGGCGTGCCGCGACGCTTAGTGTTTGATAATGCGACCGGGGTCGGTCGTCGCGTCGGCGACGCCGTACGCCTGGCCGAACTGTTCCATCGATGCCAAGCCCACTATGGGTTTGAGGTCACCTTTTGTAATCCGTATGCAGGGTACGAAAAAGGTAGCGTGGAGAATAAAGTGGGGTTTTTTCGGCGGAATTTGCTCGTACCCATTCCCGTCATCCCCGAGGTGATCGCGGCCAACCGGGAGTTCCTCCTGCGGAGCGAGCATCACTGGGAACGGCTGCATTATCAGAAGGGCCAAACGATACGGACGCTGTTTACGGTCGATCACGAAGCCCTGCGGGCGCTCCCTCCCCAGGCCTTCGCCCCGTATCGCTATACCCAGGTCCGTACCGATCGGCAAGGGCGATTTTGTCTCGAGGGGCCGCATTGGTACTCCTCGGCGCCCGAGTGTTCCCAACAAACCATCACCGTACGCATTGGGGCCCACACGGTGTCCCCGATGGCGGCCGACGGCCGCCTCTTAACCCATCATGCCCGTGTGTACGGATCCCTCCGATCCGATTCGAATGATTACCGCACCACGGTGCATCAAGTATCGCAAAAACCGGGTGCGTGGCGCAATAGTGCCCTACGGGCGGAGATGTCAGCATCCGTGCTGACGGTGTTAGATAAGGCGGTACGCGCGGATCTCCAGGAGGCCCTCAAAGGCCTCGCGCAGTCCACTGATCGCTGGGGATTCGACCATGCCGTACGGGCGTTAGAGGAGGCCGTGGCGCTGGGGCGTACCCAATCGAGTGACATCATCGCCACGGCGCAGCGGATGGCATTGGCACCGAAAGACGTGGTCTCGAGTGACGTGGATCTGTCGCATTTTGATGCATTGCTATCGGGGAGGGTCCAGGGATGATGCTGCCGAAAGCGCGTCGCGAGCGACGCGAGGTGATTGGCCGTTATTGCAAGAGGCTGTCCTGGAGCCAAACGGCGGTGGGGTTGTGCGAAGAGGCATCGCCCCTGCAAGAGATCTTTCTGGAGGAGGTGATGGCCGCAGAACTGGCCAATCGCGAGACCGGCCGTCGCTCTCGACTGTTGTCGCGCGCCGGGTTTCCCGCCCATAAGACACTCGCCGAATTTGAGCGTCGGGTGGTGAAACTGCCCAGCACGTTAACGTGGACGGATCTGGAACAAGGAACCTTTCTAGGATCCCAGCGTAATTTAGTGTTTTATGGAGGCGTCGGTTTGGGCAAGACCCATTTGAGTATCGCGTTGGGTATGGCCGCGTGTGAACGGGGCCAAACGGTGCGGTTTTTTACCGTCACAGGACTCGTAGTGCGTCTCACGGAAGCGTTGCGGGCCGGAACGCTCGAACGCGCCTTTATGGAGCTCCAACGGGCGGATCTCATTATTTTAGATGAGTGGGGATACCTGCCGATTGATCGGGAGGGGGCCCAACTGCTCTTCCGTGTCGTGGCGGACAGCTATGAAACCCGCAGCGTAATCCTGACGACGAACCTGGAATTCTCCAAGTGGGGGGCGATCTTCACCGATGACCAAATGACCGCCGCGATGATCGACCGACTGGCCCATCACGGGCATTTACTCGTCTTTGAAGGGGAGAGTTATCGGATGCAGCATGCCTTGATGAAAGAGCGATGAGGATGCTTCACGCGATGCCCCCGATAGCGGCAAATGGTTTCCGACGATGGTAGTGGGTTGGGCTGCGATCGATCGCGTATGGGCTCCAGGCCCGGCGTGGACCGAAATCGCTCATTAACTTCTGGAGTGGGCCGCCAATGCCGCTTATCGCAATGCCGGAGCACCCGCGGTGCTGACTAATGCCGCAGCCATCTTAACCGGAGGGCCAAGCAGTCGCTCTTCGTAACGCACGCTCTCGTAGACCGCATCCCTGGAGAATTTCCTAGGGATGCGGTCTATTTTCCTCACACGTATCATCGGTCCTGGATCTCCTCGTTCGGACGATACGGGGGCATTCTGACGCGACAAAAAATTCCCCACCCCCCTGGGGAATTTATTTGGCCAAAGTGGGGACTTCTTATTGACAATATACACCACAGCCGGGGGCGCTATGGCAGCCCCAAAATCACGGCCGTCTTGCGCCAAACGGGAGAACGGATCGCGCAGAAGACGGTGGCCCGCATGATGCGAGAGGCGGGGATC
>JAKBXD010000141.1 GCA_021840785.1 Pseudomonadota bacterium | reverse complement strand
CCGGATTTTGGCCCAAGCTTGAAGACTTAAGATGACCGTGATGCGTCAGATGGGTGCGCAAAAGGTCCAGCGTCACCGCGGCCAGACCCACGTCTCCGACCTCACGAATGAGGATCTGGTGTTGTAAGCGATAGGCCCGAATCGTGTGAGGAGAAAAGCCTTCTTGGGTGCGCGTGGCCAAGTACCGTTGAGATGCTTCGGAGAGCCGCATAATGTCCTCCCGGGCGTACGACGTCGGACATCCCTCTGTCGAGAAATGCCGCTGACCCAAAGATTTCGGTAGCGACGATTCCGGCTCCTGCGCCACTTTCAAGCCACATTATGGATACGCGCGCTAGCGCACATACGCCCCCGTATGTACGCTAGCGTGGCCTCCACTCTCGTGCGAGCAGCGAGTAGCACCGTTGGTCCTGTACTTCGGTGGCAAACCAATAATGCTCGCGCATCACCCCGTCCAAATGGAACCCCAGCCCTTCCAATACGCGAATCGAGGGGACGTTCCCAGAGGCCGTCGTCGCATACAGCTTATGCAGTAGCCACACGTTGTCGGCAAACATCTTGGTCAAGAAACGTTGGACCATCGCGCGGCCGTGCCCCTGCTGGCGATGCACCAGCGGAAGGTAGTAGCCAAACTCCGCGCTACGATTCCGCGGATTATAGTCGAAGGTGGTCACGCGCCCCAAGGGTGCCTTCATCGTGGTATCCCACAGCACAAAGATCCGTAGGGCATCACTCTGGAGACGGTGCGCAATCGATTCCATGAAGACATCCCAGGCTGGCAACGCGGGGACCGGCCGACACGTGTACTGGTCCCGATGAGTCTCCTCTTGATCCCAGAGATACAAGATGCGGTGGATGTCCACGTCCGCCGCCATAACCTCCATCAAATCAAGACTCATGGCCCGTCCCCCGGTCGAATGGCATTCCCACGCCGGTCTTCTTCGGGTGGGGCGGCAAACCCTCCCGCAGCGCTGGAGGCTCTCTTCAGGGACACACAAAAATATCCTGCGCCGTCTCCGCAGGACATACGCTGCGAATGGTCACGTATCCAATCCCGAAGGACCGTGGCATGCCGAGGAAACGCCATGTGTTCCCACGGAATGGTGCCCAGCGCAAACCATTGAACGTCCAACGACTCGTCGGACTTTGCCAACTCCCCGCCCGTTGGGATGGCTTCATAAAAGACAATATACACGCGCTGGCCCCCGAGCACTCTGAGCAGCGTGCCAATTTCCACACGAATCTCCGTTTCTTCTAGGACTTCACGGGCCAACCCTGCTTCAACCTGCTCACCAAATTCCAACATGCCGCCCGGTAGGCCCCATCGCCCCTTGGCTGATCCAAACGCCCGTTGTTCCAACAGCGCTGCACCATCTTTAATGATAACGGCCGCCACACCCACATGCTGCCATGGTAAAAACGTATAGTGTCTCGCTGGACATCGGGGGTAGCCGGAATCCGCCACGAGCACTCCACCACACATCGGACAGAACTGATACCCCGTCATCGGAGCACATCCAGGCGCAGCCTGCTCCGCCGTTCCGCCCCCTTGGTCAACGCGGTTCTTGGCCCCGCGCACCGTATGTTCACCCGCCGACGAGTTGCTCGCATTTCTCTATCCCCTCCTGCACTATAAGGCAAATTCCACACTCATGCGCCACTTTCCTTCGAGGACTATTGCCCCCTTTAGCGCACTAACGAAGGCAACACGGTTTTCAATACCGGCATGGCTTGCAGGTAATCATTGGGATAACCGCCGAACGAGCCCTGCCTCACAAATTCAAACCCGGCCTTGAGGTAGATCGCAATCGCCCGATGACTCCAGGTTTGGGTATGCAAAAAGATATCGCGGTCGCCCTCCAAACACACCAACCGTTGGAGGCATTCGGAGACCAATGCCTTGGCAAGACCAAGTCCCTGGGAGTCAGGGCGGACCGCCAACCAATGGAGGGAGGGATCCCGCCGCTGGTCGGTCGTGTTCCACCAACTCATAATGGTGCCCACCGCGCCACCGTCGGGGCCGCGCACGAACACACAGCGCCGGGTCAGCTCATCGCGATAGGGCAGATAGGTCGCTTGAAAGTAGGTGAGAGCCGCGCCGTCCGTCATAAATTCGCCCACCGAGGTCTCGATGCGGGCCCATGGGATTTCGTCCCCGGGACCAAACTCCGCCATGGAGAACCCGGTCGGTAGCCGATGTATAGCAATAGGCAACCCCGCACGACGTCTCATGATGACATTAAAATACGGCAAGGTTTTATCGAGCATAATCGCATCGCCACCTCTCTCCCGCAGCGCTTTACTCGTTCTATCCCGCCCGCTTTGGGTAAGAGATTAATCGCCGTGTAACTGCCGTAAGAGGCCGTAGATATCGCCTAAGACCCACACCTCCGAGATTTTCTTGTCGTGGAAGTGGAATAAGGCCGCGCCGGCATACGCAATCGCTTGATGCGTGGGCGGTATCCCGAAAATTTCTCCTTGGTGCGTTCCTCGATAGGTCAACCGGGCAAAGGATTTGTCGCCTTCCGTGACCACGTCCTCCACGTAATTCTTGAAGTCCGGGAACGCCTTGTGGATGTAGTCTACATATTGACCGAACTCGCCATAGCCCACGGCAGATTGTCCCAAAGAGCCCCGGAACCGGATATCTTCGGCCAACAATTCGGGGAAGAGACCTTTGTCGAAGTGATTCCACATCTCATTGTAGAATCGGCTAATGAGGTGGACATTCTGGTTTGCCGACATATTTTCACCTCTCGCCATCGTTCTTGGTTTCCCTCCTACAGCATATTCCGAGTCATGGAGGAGCCACTACTGTTTACGGCGTATAAGCTCCCGTATGCCGGCGGTTATCTCCGTGACGCAATACTGCGGGTTATCTGGTCAGGTCGATTAATCCGGCCTTGGTCGTGCGAAACCCGCACGCTTCCCAGTAGAATTCTGCAAGATGGTCTTCAAAGTCCACATGTAACCACTCGCAACCCGCTTCGCGGGCCTTGGCACGCGCCCGATCAATCAATACCGTGGCCATGCCACGGCGTCGCTGATTAATCGCCACCATAGTATCCAGGATGAAGGCGTGAACCCCACCGTCCCAAGCGACATTGACGAACCCTACCAACTGACTACCGGAGCGGGCCGTGACCCAACCGAGACTCCGCTTCAACTGGGCATTCCAGTCGTAATCGCTGATTGAGTGGTCGAACGCCTCCGCGTGCAACCTCTCGACTTCCGTATTCTCGAAACCACCACGCCAAACATATTCGATAGCAGATTTCTGGTGAGCCAATGACTCGCCCTCCTTCAGCGGACCCCAACTTACTCATCACACGACGTCTTTGACTTTCATGATTATCAAGTATTCTGGGGCAACGACCTTTCTCCTCTTCGATCATACCCATGGCCCGATCACGCCTAATGCAGACTCGCCCCCGAATGTCCGCGATTCGTTATGTTAGGCATTCCACCAATCCACAAACGTGCCGAACCTCCCACCATGTCGCGATATTACGGCCCCCCCTGTGTCCTTGAATAACGGATTTTGGGCGAGTTGTCGCCCGATCGTCTGAACCTGCCGAGTCCATGCAGCGAGATCGGGAGTATCCGTCGGTCGGGGAAGGTTTTGGCGAATCACCGCGACCGCCTGCATCACCAGGGGTCCGTCTTTTGTCGGGTTACCCGCCAGGACCCCGCCGAGGACGTCGACATCATCGCCTAACCGCGTGATGTTGCGTTGATGGGTCAGGGTTCCCAGCGCTTGGAGTTGGCCAGCAGCCAACCCCAACTCAAAGACCGCGTCCCGATTATCGTGTTGGTGATAGGCCATGACGGTCGTCTTGATTGCCGACTCGGCATCCTGCGTGCTCGTCACAATGCCGCTCGCTGGCCGCCCGCGGACGGCATACCACCCCAAGACAATCACGCCGATCGCCAAGACCACATTCAGCCCGATTGACACGTGGAAGCGTCTCACAAGCGTGTACCTCTCTCTTGTATCGATTTATGCAACTTAAAGGAGTGGCTGGATGCCGTTTGACTCCGTCGGCGTACCAACGGTGTCGGTGACGAGGTCTATTTCGGTCGGATGAACGGTGCCTTTGGGTCGGAAGGTGCGCCCCATGCACCGGTATGTTGCTGGACAGCCCGAACCATTTCCGGCAGGTGAGCGGTGTCTGCATTGGCCAACGCATCAAGCATCCCGGCCACCCCAAATCCTCGGGCACTCACGTCTTGCCACAGCGTACGCAGGCTCACGTACGGTTCTTGCTGCGCCAGGGCCACCCGCAAGGCCACCAAATAGAGATATTGCCACGCCGTAAACTGCGCACCAGGCCGGTTTCCCGTCTCGACCATCGCCACCACCTTGCTGGCCCATTCTCGTGCTGCCCACCAACTTTGCTGCAGCACATCTTCGAAGCGCTCGCGTGGCGTCGCCAGCGCAGCCTCCCGAACGGTGGCAAATTGTTCCGTGGGATCCCAAAGGACCCAGTGGTGACGATAACAATCCGCCTCGACGCCCCATTCGATGGTCACGACTTCGGCTGCATGCCGCAGACGTTCGGTGGGGAGCACATCACATTCAACCTGGATCTCGTTCCGCACGGTGTGGACATTAACCGCTTCGACGGCGGTGTCCGTCAGGACGAGGAGTTCCAAATCGGAGTGGGCATCCGCCCGTCCGTGCGCGACGGACCCGTAACAGGCGGCGGCCACCATATGCTCGCCCAGTTCGCGGCGGTATTCCCAAACCATCTCCTCCGCCAGATTAATCCGACGTCTGGTCTCGTCCATGGATTCCCTCCCGTCTGGTCGCCGCGCCAATGCGCCTGCAGCCCATCAAGGATATTAATTCGGGATCCCGATACGAAGTCCTGCCGTGCGCTTACGGGCCTCGCCCCCGTAAACGCAGCAACACTCCGTAGCCGGAGTCAGTCAACTAGTAATTCGGAGTCCAGAATTCCCATCGATAGGTCGTCCCACCAGCGGTCGTCCAACCATAGGGACTCTCGCTCACGACCCTCCACGAGGAACCCGCAGCTTTTATAGCTGCGAATGGCCCGCACATTATAGGCCGCCACGCGCAGCGCCACCCGGTGTAGGTTCAGGTCGTCAAAGGTGTGCTGCAAAATGCGTCGAACCGCCTCTCGAC
>JAKBXD010000140.1 GCA_021840785.1 Pseudomonadota bacterium | reverse complement strand
TCTATCGCAACCTGCATTACCGGATTTATGGACCAGGGCTCAACGTGGGCGCCGATAAGGAGCATATTCTCAACAAAGAGGGGCGGGATGCTCTCAACATCTACGAGGGGCTTCCAGATCCTCGGCGCTCCGGCATCTTCACATTCATGATGACCGGCAATCTCCCGATCCTAGGGACATCGAATCGCCCCTTATTCGTCCAGGCCTACGCCAGCAGCGAAGAGTTTTGGGAGGCCAATCGCCCGGCGCTGGCGCATGACTTGAAAGTAGCGCAGGCATGAAACCGTCCACTCAAGATTTTCTGGCCGCGGGGTATTGCCGCAAAAAGAGACCCTATTTAGGTGAGACCTCTCTGTTGTGGGAACCATACCATAAGAGACGTCCAGAGGGTTCGCTGCCTCGTCCTCATTTGGTATGCTTTTTTTATGAATAACATACCTACACCGGCTTTACAAAACACAGAAGACACAGAGCCTCACCAGGAAGAGGCTTGTAGGCCAGCACAGGATACAACCCCTGTCGAGACCATCATACAACGCATCTTGGCCGACAAGGTCAAGATGACTCTTATGCCGCGCGATATCGCTTTTTTGGTGCTGATTCACCACCACACGCAAGTTCATGAAAAAGAAGGCATAACCATAGATCATGAGACGCTACAATCCCTCTTTCGGAACATCAACACATGGGAAGCGCAAGACATTCAGGGACTGGAATCCCGGTTTGTTGATAGTCTGTTTCGGCTGAAAGAGGCGGGTTGTCTCAATAAAATCGAATGGGAGCGTCTTAAAAAAGAATCCTGGGCATACAACATCACTTGGATGGGGCGCAATATCGCGCAAGAACAACGACAGCAGGTCGCTATGTCCGGTAAGAAGTTGACTGAAATTCTCCACCTTTTTAATGGAGAACTGGCACGGTTGTATAACGCTGTATCTCACGGTGCCGATGCTCGCGTATGGGATCAAGAAATCGTCCCAGGACTCAAGCAGTCCGCAGAAAACTTAATGTCGGTCACAGATCGCCATCAAAGCATTATGGACCAGCAATACGAGAAGATAGGATCCGTGATCACAAATATGCTGCGTGATCCTAACGAAAACGCCATAAAAAAATGCGAGACCCTTTTGGGAACGATCGTTCAGACCGTGGAAGACCTTCGGATCACAATATTTAGCTCTATTACGACCTCCAATGTCTGGTTATCTCACCTGGAAGACGCCGACGAACAGCGGGGCGGTGGTCAAGTCGCGCCTCATTGCCGACATATCCGCAATCATCTGGAGAATATCAGCCAGTGGTTTATGGATCGCAAGCATCAGTGGATGCAATACCACGCGAACGTCCATGATTTTCTACGCAAAATGATTTATTTGGACCGTGAACGGCAATTTACAGACAGGCTCAATAAGGCGCTCGTTACACCGATGGACTGGTCGATCCGCATCGTTATGGAGCCCCCGCTTCGGTATCTGAATACGGCTCAAGATGATCCAAAACCCAAAAAGATCGTGGCCTCTCTCGTGCGCCCCAAGCAGGACTATCAGCCCAAAAGCGAAACACATGCGGAAGATGCGATTTTACCGCGCCTCGTAGAACGCCTGCGCGCCACACTCAAGACGAGCGCCGTATCTTGGAGTGATACCGCGCGCTGGGCATTGGAGGCGGGCGCCTCGTCATCCGATTTGATGGACTACTTACCCGTTCTATTCGATGAACTGATAAAAAATGGGGGATGTCGTATCAATTCACGGACACACAAAACGGTTGTGATTACGGACACCATTACCATTGATGATATTCAGGTGAACGCCCCATGATTTATGATGACCCACTCTTTCCAACAATAGATATCGCTTTGCGCAGAGGCGTCCATTTGGGGTTACGGAATCATCCGCACCTCTATCAATTCCTGTCGGACCACTTTGATGAATGGAAGCAATTCTATACTCGCTACCGGTGTCTCTTGACGCACCATTCCGAGGGCGCCTTCTTCTTGGTTCCTGACGAGAAAGGGGCGCTTTTGAATACCAAAGTCTTGCCACAGGCCTGTGTCCATTTGGCGCTTTTTATTCTGGCGGAACTGCGTAACCCTGGGATACTTAAGACCGGAAAAACCCTTTCGATAGAGGAGATCGTCACAAAACTGGAGATTGCTTCTCCTGTGGACGTTCTCAGACCGATATATGCGCCGAATAGCCGGGACGCAAATGTGGCAGAACGTATACGCAGAGAGATTCGTAAAATGCTGGATCTGCTCGAAAAAATCGGTTGCATATCCAATAAAAATGGGATTATCACGCCCCTTGAGGGTCTCGCTCATTTTGCCGATGCCAAACGCCCCATCAACAATCAGGATCCTTTGACGCGCGAGCGTTTGTCTCGGGAATCCGGAGTGCATTGGGGGGTACAAGAAGCGACCGATGGGGAAGAAGTGGAAGAAGTCGACACCCCGGTTGTAGATGAAAGTCAAGATGATGACCAAGGAGACGAGGCATGAGAGGGCGGATACAACGCATTGCTTATATTGGATGGAAAGGCATCGAGTATGACGAGATCTCCTTGAGCACGGGGGTGTTTACGGGGCTTACTGGACCTACTGGGGCAGGCAAGTCGACACTGTTGTTGGGGTTGTCGCGCGCCCTTTTGCCGGATCGCAATTATACGATTAAAGCGATCTCTAATATGCAGGACGCAAGCCAGTCGCAAAAAGACGATATTGATGGTCGCATCGGCGAGACCGGGCAAGCCTATACCATCCTGGATATCCGGACCCGCCACGGGACGCGACTGATTGCGGGTGTTTCTCTGGTGGCAGGGGGCGGGGAAGGCGCCATTACGCCTTTTTACTTGACAGGGTACCCGGAAGATCGCCCTCTCCAGGACGCCTTTCGCTTGATGGATGCCAACGGGCAGGAGACATACCCGTCTGATCCTCGGAAATTGTATCCCTTAGCGGCCGCTGGCGGGTACGACCTCCATATTTGCGCGACCCAAAACGAATACGGGCAAGTCCTGTATGATGCAGGTGTCTCACCAACCGATCTCTCGACCCCGGCCAGCCGATCCCTGTACGCCAGGATCCTGGAAACGACCTACCGGGGAGATATGTTGCTCAAAACCAACGATCTGAAAGACTATCTTTTGCCGGCCCAGAATGCCTTACAAAAAACCACCGAGGAGATCACCAACCAGATCCGTGATATTAGCCGTACAAAACGCCAGATTGGAGATGCGGTTCAAAACTTGAAACAACTCGAGGGCGTTCAGGAATACGGCGAGACATTGATTGCTGAGGCCTTACGGTACGCAGCTTACGAACACCACAGAAAATCAGCGGAATGGTCGACCACCAAAGAGCGTCGCGATGTCTTAGCGGGAGAAATCCAGGAATTGGTACGCCGCCAAACTGATACAGGTCGGGATATCGCGCAATTGCAGGAAACAATAAAGACATTCAATGCCTCAAAAAATGCTCTCCTAGCTCCTCATGAGGAGGCTCTCCAAAAAGCCGAGACGGATTTACGGGAGGCGGAGGGGAATGTTAAGCGTATCCGGCAACAACAAGAGCAGTACCGGTTGGGGGAGCAGGCTTGGCGAGCATCGGTAGGAGAGACTGGCTGTACAACGATCGAGGATTTGACGTCTTGGTTTCATAAGGCGAGCCGAGAGGCTCACAGTGAGGTGGTACGCTTGGCTACAGAGGTGCAGAGACTCAATGACGAGATGGCACGTCTCAGCGCTCCTGGCGTCTCGTCCATAGAGCCGTTGGCCAAGGCCTTACAGGGCGTGACATTGGCGGAATCCTGTGAGAATGCGACTTGGGAAGAGGCTCAGGCCATCGAATTAGGAATCGGCGGAAGTCCTCACGGGGTCGTCTGCCAGGATATAGATGCACTCCAAAACATTGTGCCGCATCCGGATTGGCCAAAACACTTTTGGGTGGGGACCGCTTCCCCGCTTCCTCCCGATACCCGCACTCTGGGTGGGTGGCGCGCCATGCCTTTGGGAGAAGGATACCTAGTCGGGTGGGCGCAAGAGCCGCCGACACTGGGTTCCGCAGCTCGCAAGGCTCGCCTGGAATATGTGAATCAGGATCTTGTTTCGGCTCAACACAAAAAACAAACGGCAGACGCCCATCTTCAGGCGCTCGAGAATCGGGAACACGCCTTCCATGAACATAAGCAAAACATCACGTTTTACCTGACTGTTTCTGCGCATGGTGAGGATTTGTCCCAAACCTTGATGAAAGCGCAACTGATCGAACAACAAGCCATTCACAATAAAGAGGCTTGTCGCCAAGCCAAGCGAGACCAGGAGCAGAAATTCCAGGATGATCAGGAACGACACAACGCCTACATGGCGGAATTGTCTGGCAGGAATGGTTCCCTGAGTGAACAGATTCGCTCTCAGAAAGCCAGCATAGGTGACCTAGAGACTTCTATGAGAAGATACGAGAGCGAACTCCAAAAAATGTCGGCACACATGGCGAGCGCCCAAGAGACGCTCGGGGAACACTGGAATCACCTACGATCCCCTGTGACAGAGGAGCCTAAATCCTTTTTTGATACAAACGCGTATATAAAAAATCAGATGGAGCGCGTCGTCAAATTACAAGAGATGATGGCGTCGGAACCAGAGGAATATCGGTCCATATTGGCAGATGTTGACCCGAAGGATGTTCAGAGTTGCGCCCGTATCTGGACCCCATTGTTGACGATTATCCAAAAACGTATACCGCTGGATTTGATGGATAAGACGCTCAAAGAGGTTCTGACGCAGATGCGGGAAGATCGCCTGTCGATGGACCAAACCCTCAAAGAACAGATCCAGAACGCCCATCTCCCAGGGATTGCCGAGGGGCTCGGTATGTTGATCCACAACCATAGGCGGCGCATCCTAGACCTCTCCAGAATAGGTGAGTCTCTTCAGTTCGGTAATGTCGAGGGTGTGCGAATCGGAGTGACGGTCGACGAGAAGCTCTTTAATCTCCTAAGAGATGGTACACAGCCTGGTAAATATGACGATCTGTTTTCTGGGCATAGTGGACAATCCATCGAGGAGATTTTGAGTAACTTCTTTGCCCAAATGGATGAAGGAAATCGACTCACCGGCAAAGCCATTCTGGATTATCGTTCGTATATGACACTCACCGTTGAGATTCGGAGACGAGGCAAGGACTGG
>JAKBXD010000139.1 GCA_021840785.1 Pseudomonadota bacterium | reverse complement strand
CGCGATGCCGCCGGGAAGCCGGCAGATGGCTCATCCTGCATGTCGTATTGTGACTGCATGGTTCGGGCCTCTACAGGTGTTTGTTCGAGTCCTTCGCTACACCTCCACGTCCATTCGTGTCGTGATCGTTGTTGAAGTCGAGCATTCCATGTCCTGCCCCCGCTTCTGCAGAAAGACGTGAAGTGGGGCAATTACGACTGCTTGGCCGCTTCCACATCCCGCCTTATCAATCTCCCCTCGATCAGATAACTCTGCGCTCTCGCACGCCGCCTCCTCCATGGCAGCATGGGCCCCGACCAGCATCTCTACGCCACCTTCACCCCCAACGATGCCGACGACCCTGCGAACAATCTCATGGCATCACCAGGTGCAGCTTCTCCGACTTCGCCTTACAACAGAGCCGTCCCGCTCCGCCGCAGCAGCATCACCGCCCCGCACGAGAAAGCTGGACCGCCGCGTGCAATGCTGAGCGACATGGACGACGCCACCGCAGCCGAAAGGGATACCCGGGGTCCTTCACCGTCACCGCCCTCGCCGTGCCCTTCGACTACAGGGTCTGCTCAAGCGGGCGTAAAGCGCCTGGAAGCGATTGCTGCGACATGGACTAAATCGGCACTCTACATCGCCTATCTCGGTATCGCGCTGACAGCATGGGCGACTTCGCTGGAGAGCCAGACGACTACGAATTTGACTGTCTACGCCACCTCGTCGTTCTCCGCGCACTCCCTGGTCTCGACTGTGCTGGTGGTGCAGGGAGTGGTGCTGTCGGTTGTCAAGCCGCCTATGTCCAAGATAGCGGATGTGTTCGGGCGCTTCGAGGCTTTCACGTTATCAGTATTGATATATGTGATTGGGTATATTCAGCAGGCCGCCGCGAATAATGTCAAGACCTATGCTGCTGCGCAGATCTTCTATGCGGCGGGCCAGACGGGCCTGCAGATTTTGATTCAGATCTTCATTGCTGATACCTCGGATCTGCTCAATCGGGCACTGGTGGTCACGTTGCCGGATGTGCCGTTCCTGGTCAATGTCTGGATTGGGCCTGCGCTGGCGGACGTGGTACTGGAGAGGATTGGATGGCGGTGGGGCTATGCGATCTGGGCGGTGGTGCTGCCTGTGGCTTTCCTACCCTTGGCGCTGGCGCTATGTCTGAATCAGAGGAAGGCTGCGAAGAAAGGCTTGCTGCCGCCAAGTCAGTTCAAAGGGAAGAGTAGGTCGGAGGCAGCGAAGACGGTGTGGATCGAGATGGATATGTTTGGACTGATCCTGATCTGCGCGGGGTTTTCACTGATACTTATCCCGCTTACGATTGGATCGAGAGCGAGCTGGAAGAATCCGAGCATCTTGGCTATGCTGGTTGTGGGCGCGGTATGCGTGCTGGTATTTCCGTTCTGGGAACGGAGCAAGACCCTGGCGCCGCGAGCATTCTTTCCGCGGACACTGTTCAAGAACCGTACGGTGCTAGCTGGACTAGCTTTTGCATTCTTTTACTTCTGTAAGACTCGCCTGGTGTTGTTCCAAATGGTCGTCGGCTGACATGTCTCCAGCCGCCTTCTACCAATCCGTCTTCCCGTACTTCCAGTCCTACCTCCTCGTTGTGCATGACCTGCCAGTCAGCACCGCCGGCCAAATCATCCAGGTCTTCACCTTCTCCGCCACCATCACCTCGATCCTGGCTTCGTTGGCAATCAAACACCGAAAACGATACCGCTTCCTCGTCTTCACTGGCGCTTGTGTCTACGTCCTCGGTCTATTCTTGATGCTAATATGGCGACGACAAGAAAGCAGCATTGCCCTGATCGTGGTAGCGCAGATGCTCATCGGCATCGGCGGAGGCATGTGTCATGGCCCGGCCCAAGTGGGCGTGCAAGCCAGTGCACGGCATTCCGAGGTCGCTGCTACCACCGCCGCCTTCCTGACCCTCCTCGAAATCGGCGGCGCAGTCGGATCCGCCATCTCAGGTGCTATCTGGAGCAGTTCCGTCCCGGAGAAATTAGCCAGGTATCTACCGCCGGAGACCAAGGACCGCGCGCAAGAGATATACGGAAGCATTCGGCTGGCGTCGCATGGCTGGCCGATGGGCGACCCCACGCGGGTAGCGATCAACAAGGCGTACCAGGAGACCATGACGAACATCTTGACGGTGGCAGTGTGGATGGCCTTACCGTGCGTCTTCCTCAGCCTTGTCATGGAGAATCACAAGCTCGACGAGATTGATCAGGGCGTCACGGGCGTGGTCATTGGACATTCGGAGCAGGACTTGATTGCCGAGGCTGGACCTTCGAGCGCGAGGTTGCTTGGTGATGATGAAGAGGACGAGGACGAGGACGCGACCATCGGTGAGGCGAGCGGGCAGAAGCAGGCATTGTTACCAAGCAGGCAACGGAAGGACTCGCGATGATACGGAAGCCATTGGTTATGGTGGCAGCGACCAGAGGCAGGCTTTGCTTCCGAGTAGGCAGGGAATAGACCCACGACGAAGGTGATGCCGATGTTTTTGGATGAACCTGATACTTTCTAGCGGAGCGTGGCGTTTGGGCGTATCGGGCACAAGGTGCGGATTTGGTCACCTGCAAAAAGCGCCTACGAGCGCTGGGACGATGACATGATCAAACGCCTTGCATAGCGATGCATAGCGATGCATAGCAGTGTCTATACTGCATAGAGGTACAGAAATACAATCTAAGCCGATTGACTCGCAGGTTCAATGCTTCTTTTCCCCGAGTCACGATCGCATTTAGCGAAAAGACGTCTTCTCCGTGCTAGAAGGCGGGGCAGAGATGTCTGCGGAGCAGTCCAAAGCTCCCAATGCGCAACATGCCCTGTGCCAACAAACATCCCCCGCAGGATGGAGCTAATGTACGAGCCTGCATCGCCTCGCCTCCCTGTCCGCCCTGGCCCAGTCTCGGCGGAGCACAGCTCACACACACATTCGCTCAACTTTCCCACGCCCGGCACTACGACAGGGTACAGCCACATCTCATTCGGACAGCAAGTCTCGCAAAGGGGACCCAGGACGATTGTACTCGGCGGCACACGGCGGCCGCTGCGCGCTCGTGCGACTTCACTGCACAGTTGGGGAGGGCCGAGTAGACACCGCACGAGAAAGAATCGTCCGGGCACGAGGCTCTATTCGGGTGCTTGTGTCGCCCGCCCGTGTGGTGGTGAGGAGGGCATAGAAAGAGTCGGTAGTACCCCGGGCACTTCCACGTGCAACGCCTCCCGCGAAAGCGTGCATGCTGAGAGGTCGAGTACAGGCGCCGGATCGCTCTCGAACAACGGCAACCTTCGCCGCTCCTGCCTACTTGCACCCCCCGGCGGATACGGCAAGTGCGAGAGACGGCGACCGAATATCCCACGCGGAGGAGCTCGCGGGCATTGCCAGAAAAGAAGGACCATGGTGGTCGCAACGATAAAGTAAGATTTTCCCTCCATGTCCACGCCTCGCGCTGCCCAGTATGTGGACTTGGCTCCAGCACCTCATATCCGTCCTTCCCACATCATCATCATCATCATCATCATCATCATCATCATCATCATCATCATCATCACCATCATTCGCCTCCGGTGCCACCCTGGCAACCTGTAGAGGCACCTGTCCCACCATGCCGCCAGTCCCAGCCTCAGCATTTGTGGCTTCGTGCTACTGGCACCATGACAAGAATTGCAAATTCGGCGGGATGGCACAGACAGGAATGCTTTTATTCGAGTTTGAGTGCTGACATTGGTGCTTGCGAACAGATGCGTGGTCGTCGGTGACGGTGCGGTTGGCAAGACATGCCTGCTCATCAGCTACACCACCAACAAATTCCCGTCCGAATATGTCCCCACGGTCTTTGACAACTACGCTGTCACGGTCATGTACGCGCCACTCACCTCCACTACGCCACACCCGTCCCCACTGACCTTGCTGCCAGGATCGGCGACGAACCCTACACCCTCGGCCTCTTCGATACCGCCGGACAAGAAGACTACGACCGCTTGCGCCCCCTCTCATACCCTCAAACCGACGTCTTCCTCGTCTGCTTCTCCGTCACCTCCCCTGCCTCCTTCGAAAACGTCCGAGAAAAGTGGTTCCCTGAAGTGCACCACCACTGCCCCGGCGTGCCCTGCTTAATCGTCGGCACGCAGACGGATCTCCGGGACGATCCGCAGGTGAGGGATAAGTTGGCGAAGCAGAAGATGCAGCCGGTGCGCAAGGAGGATGGCGAGAGGATGGCCAAGGAGCTGGGTGCGGTCAAGTATGTGGAGTGTTCGGCGCTCACGCAGTACAAGTTGAAGGATGTTTTCGACGAGGCCATTGTGGCGGCGCTGGAGCCGCCGGTGGCGAAGACGGGGAAGAAGAGTATGTCACGAAAATCAACCCCCCCCTCCCTCCTCCGGGTAGTCGGTGGGCTTGAGAGCGAATTTGCTGACATTGCGTGTTTTGTAGGAAAAGGCAAGGGCTGCGTCTTGCTATAGCCCGCATACCCATTCGCGGTCGTCGCAGCCTGAGCGTTGGGGCGTGCTGGCGTTACGGTGTGCGGGTGAAAGAATGGATTAGGAGCATTCGAGGCGTCTGTGCCGATTTTCTTCGCCGACAAGCTGATCATTGTAGCCCATCTCCCTATACGCATTCATCCAACATTTCTTTCCCGATCAAGGTGCCGAGGTCCCCGAGGAGGGTACAGCTCAGTCGTTCTTTCCTCTTTTGTTTCCCGCTTACGTCGTGAGATTTGTTTGTTGACGGCACCAGGGTCTTCTTCGCGAACACACGAATGTGACGCCAATTTCTTCATTCATCCCTATCGCCGCTATTGTTGAATCTGCTATTGTCTTGCATCGCTTCACACTCGCACGATCACATTCTCATTGACAGGCGCTTGCAGGCGTAGCAGGATATGCATCACCGACCACGCTCCGCCGCCGGCGACCGCGAGCCTCGTCCACCATCGCCGCCGAAGGATGAGCCATCCAGCATGACCGAAGCGCGTCCTGGACCTAACGCCTTCGCTCAGCAAGCCGCGAGGATGGAGCGCCACCGCCTGGAAAGTAATGCTTTCTACCAGGCTGAAGTGCAGAGGCGGAAAGCCACGCCACCCACGAACCTTCATCCAGCATTGCGTGATCGGGGCAATGAAGTCGACAGGGGCAGCTCCATGACCACGATGTCTCCCTTCATCAATGCGGGCAAGACCCCTCCACTTAATTTGGTGCCTATTG
>JAKBXD010000138.1 GCA_021840785.1 Pseudomonadota bacterium | reverse complement strand
TGAAGGCGGGTTGTCGTTCTGATGGAGAGCTAAGATGGCACGGGAAAATCGCGATACGCAGTCCAACGACGGGATGCAGGAAAAACTTATTCACATCAACCGCGTTTCCAAGGTGGTCAAAGGCGGCCGTCAATTCGGCTTTGCAGCGCTTATGGTGGTGGGCGATGGGGATGGCAAGGTTGGTTTCGGTCGCGGAAAAGCTAAAGAAGTCCCTGCGGGGATTCAAAAAGCCACTGATCAGGCACGTCGGTGGATGACGACTATACCGCTGATGCGAGGTGGTACGATTCCTTACCCGGTAGAGGGTCGTCATGGGGCGGCACGCGTCATTCTGCGTCCGGCGCCGGAAGGTAGCGGTGTCATTGCCGGTGGTGCGATGCGTGCAGTCTGTGAGGCGGTAGGCCTGCGGAACGTGGTAGCCAAGTCGCTCGGTTCCAATAACCCTATCAATGTCGTGCGCGCGACTTTTGATGCCTTTAATAAATTGGCCAGCCCCCAGGCAATCGCCATGAAACGGGGCAAGAGTCTGAAGGAAATCCGCAGCGGAGGAGGGCATGATGAGTAAGCATCTGCGCATTACGCTGGTAAAAAGTTTGATTGGCGTCGCCGAAAAGCAACGTCGGATTGTGGTGGGGTTGGGTCTGCGCCATACCAATCATTCGGTAGAACGCCTGGATACCCCAGAGATTCGTGGAATGGTCAATAAGATACCCTATCTACTTCGGTGGGAAGAGCTGTCATGAAATTAAATACAATTGCGCCTGCAGAGGGCTCGAAAAAGGACCGTCGCCGCGTCGGACGCGGGATCGGCAGCGGTCTCGGCAAAACGGCCGGTCGTGGTCACAAAGGTCAGCATGCGCGGTCCGGTGGCTACCATAAGGTGGGTTTCGAAGGCGGCCAGATGCCTTTGCAACGACGTATCCCCAAGCGTGGGTTCCGTAACCCCTTGGGCGCTCGCGTCGTCGAGGTGGCGTTGTCCCAATTGGAGTCTGCGGCCATTGACGGCGTAGTAGATCTCGAAGGCTTACTGCTTCGGCGCATCGTTCGTGGCTCGCCGGATTCGGTTAAAGTGATTTTAACCGGTGAAATCACGCAGGCTTTAACCGTGCGTGGATTGCGCGTAAGCGCGGGTGCGCGGGCGGCTATTGAGCTCGCTGGCGGAAAGGTAGAAGGTTGATGGCCGGGTTACGTAGCATTGGAGGCGCCGCACAGGGGGCCGGAAAGATCAATGAGTTACGTAACCGCATTCTGTTTCTGTTGGGCGCGCTTCTGGTTTTTCGTGTCGGCGCGCACATACCCGTACCGGGAATCGATCCGGCAGCCATGGCGGCATTTTTTAACCAGCAGCGTGGAACCATCTTGGGCATGTTCAACATGTTCTCGGGGGGGGCGCTTTCCCGCCTGACGGTTTTCGCTTTAGGGATCATGCCCTACATCAGTGCATCAATCATATTCCAACTGGCAGGGTCGGTTTTTCCGAAACTCGAAGAACTTAAAAAGGAAGGCGAAGCCGGGCGCCGTAAAATAACAGAGTACACGCGTTATGCCACGGTCATACTTGCTCTGATGCAAGGCTTGGGAATCGCCATCGCGATTGAGAAAATGCACGCCGGAGCTCTTCCCGTGGTGATTGACCCGGGTCCACTGTTTCTGTTCACGACAACGATTTCCCTCGCTTGCGGCACAGTTTTTCTGATGTGGATTGGAGAACAGATTACGGAGCGGGGGATCGGTAACGGCATTTCTATGATCATATTTGCCGGTATTGTCGCCGGTCTGCCAGACGCTATCGGAACGACTGTTGAGCTCACCAAAACCGGCCAGTTTCAGCCGTTGTTCGTTGTGGCGCTCTTTATCCTTGCGCTTGGGGTGACCGGCTTTGTGGTATTTATGGAGAGTGCGCAGAGGCGTATTCCCATCCAGTATGCCAAGCGCCAGGTTGGCCGTAAGATATACGGGGGTCAAAGCTCGCACATGCCGCTCAAGGTGAACATGTCCGGCGTAATTCCGCCGATCTTCGCCTCCAGCATCATCCTGTTGCCGGCGACGTTATCCGGATGGTTCGCCAACGTGCCCGGAATGGAGTGGCTTGCGCGCTTTGGCCAGGCGTTGAGCCCAGGGTCTGCACTTTACGTGGTGGTGTTCACCACTGCGATTGTATTTTTTGCTTTTTTCTATACGGCCATGGTGTTTAATCCTCGGGATACCGCAGATAACCTAAAAAAATCCGGAGCCTTCGTGCCGGGTATCCGGCCTGGCGAGCATACGGCGAAATACATGGATCGTATTCTTACCCGGCTCACGGTTTGGGGCGCTATGTATCTGACCTTGGTTTGTCTGCTGCCAGAGTTCCTCATTGTTCAGTACAATGTGCCGTTCTATTTCGGGGGCACCAGTCTGTTGATTGTCGTCGTGGTGATGATGGATTTGATGGGCCAGATTCAAAGTCATCTGCTCACCCATCAGTACGAGGGGTTGATTCGTAAAAACCCTCTCAGCGGGCGATGACGGTGGCAAAGCATTTGATCTTTCTTGGTGCCCCGGGCGTCGGTAAGGGCACCCAGGCTCAGCGGCTCGCTCAGTTAATGGGCTTGCCTCATGTGTCCACTGGTGATATGCTCCGCGCCTCGGTTCAGTCTGGCAGTGATATCGGGCTACGTGCCGCGGCAGTGATGGAGTCCGGCGCGCTTATGGGTGATGATATTATTGTCCGTATCGTTGCGGAGCGGTTACTTCTTGAGGACGCGTCGAATGGCGTTGTTTTCGACGGATTTCCTCGGACTATCCATCAGGCGCATGCGCTTGATAACTTATTGGCCGCGCATGGCGATGAAATCGGCGCGGTGCTGCATTTGGATTTGGATGACGAGGAAATTGTCGAACGTCTCTCCGGGCGGAGGGTATGTTCGAAATGCGGGGCGATCTATCACATACGCTACCATGCACCCACAGTTTATGGGGTCTGTGATATCTGTGGGGGCGGGTTGCTGCAACGTGAGGATGATCAGCCCGCAGTAATTCGTAAACGATTGACTGTTTATCAGGCGGAGACTGCGCCTTTGATCGCTTACTATCACGATCGACCTGCCTATCACCTGGTGAGCGGGGAGGGCGAAGTCGATGATGTATTCTCTAGAATCGTGAAAGCGGTAGAGGTAGCGGGCTAAATGTCGAAAGAAGATACCCTGGAAATGCAGGGTGAGGTAATAGAGAATTTGCCAAGTGCGACGTTCAAGGTACGCTTGGAGAATGGCTATGTGGTTAATGCACATATTTCCGGTAAAATGCGGATGCATTATATTCGCATATTACCCGGAGATAAGGTTACTGTAGAGATGACGCCTTATGATTTGAGCAAAGGTCGCATCATTTATCGTGCCAAATAGGGGATAAACATGAAGGTTCGTGCGTCGGTTAAGAAGCTTTGTCGTAACTGCAAAATTGTTCGTCGTAATGGTGTGGTTCGCGTGATTTGTGTTGAACCTCGCCATAAGCAGCGCCAGGGTTAAGGCGGTAGGCGAAACTGTTTGGTCTGTGGGATCACCCCACTCAGTCTCTTGGAGGAATTGCGGATGGCCCGCATCGCTGGTGTAAATATTCCGAACAATAAACAAATAGAAATTGCCTTGACGTATATTTATGGCATTGGTAAGACGCGTGCTCAACATGTTTTGAGCGCTGCGGAAATCGCCTTTGATATGCGGGTCAAGGATATCAGCGAGCCTGAGCTGGAACGCATACGTTCAGAGGTTGCGAAGTTCCTGGTGGAGGGCGATTTACGCCGCGAAGTCACCATGAATATCAAGCGTCTGATGGATTTGGGTTGTTATCGCGGTATACGGCATCGCCGCGGTCTCCCCGTTCACGGCCAGCGGACAAAAACCAATGCGCGTACGCGCAAGGGTCCCGCTAAGTCCATTACGCGTTAAGCAGGAAGATTCTAGCAATGGCGAAAACACAAGCGAACAGTCGTGTGCGAAAGAAAGTCAAGAAAAATGTTCTTGATGGTGTTGCACACATTTATGCATCCTTCAACAACACGATTATCACGATCAGTGATCGTCAGGGCAACGTTTTAACCTGGGCCAGTTCCGGCGGGTCGGGGTTTCGTGGTTCACGCAAAAGCACACCTTTCGCGGCACAGGTAGCGGCAGAAAACGCGGGTAAAAAAGCACAGGAATTTGGTGTGAAGAACCTGGATGTCGAAGTACGGGGACCGGGGCCGGGTCGGGAGAGCACGGTGCGTGCACTTCATTCCATTGGTTTCCGTATCGCGAGCATTCGCGACGTGACGCCGATTCCCCATAACGGATGCCGTCCGCCTAAAAAGCGGCGTGTTTAATTTTTTAGGTGGAGATTATCTGTGGCTAAATATACGGGTCCGAGTTGTCGTTTGTGTCGGCGCGAAGGTGGAAAATTATTTCTCAAGGGCGAGAAGTGCTTTTCTGATAAATGTCCAGTAAGTGTACGAGCCTATGCCCCAGGGCAGCATGGTCAGCGACGCGGACGTGTCAGTGAGTACGGCGGCCAATTACGTGAAAAGCAAAAAATTCGTCGTATCTATGGCGTACTGGAAGGACAGTTCCGTCGTTATTTCCAGCGTGCCAGTCAGACTCGGGGTGTTACCGGCGAGTTATTGCTGCGTTTCCTGGAGTTGCGTCTCGACAACGTGGCCTATCGTTTAGGGTTTGGGGCCTCTCGTGCCGAAGCGCGGCAGGTGGTTCGTCACGGCCACATTCTGGTGAATGGACGGCGTGTGGATATCCCGTCTTACCAGCTTCGCGCTGGTGATGTCGTGAGCGTTGCCGAGAGCGCTCGGACGCATATACGTATTGTCTCTGCGGTAGAGGCTGCGGCTGGCCGTGGTTTCCCGGAATGGGTGAGTATGGACACTACCGAACTCAAGGCCACAATCAAAGCGGTACCGGTGCGAGAAGATATCGCTCCGGATTTGAACGAACAGGTCGTCGTGGAGTTGTACTCTAAGTAAGACCGGGGATTGAGGAACGCTTATGACTGAGGTAGGAGAGCTGTTACGTCCACAGGGCGTTGAGGTGGAGGAAGTTTCGGCACACCGTGCGCGTATTGCCCTCGGACCCCTGGAGCGTGGCTTCGGTCACACCTTGGGTAGTGGGTTGCGCCGGGTGTTGTTATCGTCTCTCAAAGGTGCGGCGGTTACAGAGGTCGAGATTGAAGGGGTATTGCACGAGTATTCCAGCATCGAAGGGGTGCAGGAAGACGTT
>JAKBXD010000007.1 GCA_021840785.1 Pseudomonadota bacterium | reverse complement strand
CACCGCCATCAGTGCCGGGATGTAGAGCCGGTCGCGCGCCAGGGCGTGATCCGAGAGCACCAGGATAACGGCTCCGTGCCGCACCGCCTCGATGACTTCTTCGCAGAGGGCTTCGATGGCGCCCCCCAGATTACTGTCCGCTGCTGAATAACAGAGATCAAAAGTCTGGCCGCGGAAGGCCGGTTCCGTGCGGCTGGTGAGGGCGACAAAAGTAGCATCGGAAAGCACTGGGGAGTGTACCTCAATGCGCCGGGCGTATTCGGGACGCTCGGCGAAGAGGTTGCTCTCGCTGCCGATGACCGTGTTCAAGGACATCACCAGGGCTTCACGCAGCGGGTCGATGGGTGGATTGGTGACCTGGGCGAATTGCTGACGAAAATAATCGGCAATATGCCGGGGTTGCCGCGATAAGACAGCCATGGGGGTGTCGTCCCCCATGGAGCCAACGGCTTCCTGGGCGCCCTCGGCGAGGACGCGAATCACCTGGTCCTCTTCTTCGAAACTGACACCAAATGCCTTTTCACTGACCAGCAGATCGGTTACCGGCAGCGCGGGGGAGGTGTCGTTGTTGTCGCTATCGAGATGTTCAGCATACTGATCCAACCATTCCCGGTAGGGGTGGCTATTCTGGATTTGTGTGTCGATGTCAGCCGACTCCAGGAATTTACCCGTGGCCATGTCCACTGCCACCAGTTGCCCCGGCCCGACTCGGCCCTGCACGGCGATGTCGCGGTGATCGTAGTCAAAGACGCCCACTTCGGAGGCGATGTTGATGATGCGGTCTTTGGTGATGACATAACGGGCCGGGCGCAGACCGTTGCGATCCAGTGCGCAGGCAGCAATGCGTCCGGTGTTGAGTACCAGTCCGGCGGGACCATCCCAGGCCTCCATGCGCATGGAGTGATATTCGTAGAAGGCGCGCAGGGCGGGTTCAATCCGTGGGACATTGTGCCAGGCGGGTGGCACCAGCAGGCGAATGGCCTTGAAAAAATCCATGCCGCCCTGCACCAGCAATTCGAGCATGTTGTCGAGACTGAAGGAGTCGCTGCCGCCACCAACCGCAGGTAGTACCTCCGCCATGGGTAGCAGGTCGGATTGCAACTGCGCTTCCCGGGCCTTGGCCCACAGGCGGTTACCCTGCACGGTATTCAATTCGCCATTGTGGGCGAGGATGCGGAAGGGCTGGCACAAGCGCCATTCCGGCCAGGTATTGGTCGAAAAGCGTTGGTGATAGGTGACGAGCGCGGAGGCGAAGCGCGGGTCGCGGAGATCGGGATAAAAAACGGGGAGATTTTCCGGCAGCACCAAGCCCTTGTAGCCAATGACCTGAGAGGAGCAGGTCACGACAAAAAAGCCGCTCTCGTCGACAAAGCGTTTTTCTACCCGCCGTCGCAGGCGATAAAGGAGGCGTTCGTGGCCGTCTGTGTCGGTGGCGTCGGGGAGGCCCACAAAGGCTTGCCATACACCCGGCAGGCTTTTGAGGGCTTCGTCGCCACAAGCGGCAAGGTCGGTAGGGACCTCGCGCCAGCCCAGACATCTGAGCCCAAGGTCCTGGGCTTCGGCATCCAGTGTCGTGCGGATTTTACTCGCAACCGCCTGGTCTCGCGGGAGAAAAAATTGGCCGATACCGAAATGTCTGCCGAGAGTGATGCCTTGCTCAATGGCGATAGCGCGGAAAAAGGTCTCCGGCATTTGCAATAGTAAGCCGCAACCGTCGCCACTTTTGCCATCGGCGGCTACCGCGCCGCGGTGGGTGAGCCGTGCCAGGGAGTGGATTGCCGTCGCGACAATGGCGTGACTCGCCTGATTGTCCATCTGGGCAATCAGCCCGAAGCCGCAGGAGTCTCGTTCAAAGTCGGGGGAGTATAAGCTTTGCGTCATGTCGTCACCTGGTTGTCACCGCACCCTGTCGCCGGACTGCAAAGCAGGGCCGAGCATTATAACGCGCTCATGGATAGCATCCAAGGGTGCGGGCGCGTTATCTTTCGGGATTTTTGTGTGGAATGGTCGAGGTGTTTACGCCTCGCCATGGGGATCGAAGAGGCGGTCATACTCGGCGATGGCGAAGCGGTCGGTCATGCCGGCCACATAGTCGGCGACGACACGCGCCTGACGTTGCGTTGCGCCGCTACACTCGTTGATGCGTGCCTGGTATTTCAGCGGCAGCAGCCGCGGATCTTCCTGCAGGGCATGAAACAACTTGTGTACCAAGCGCTTGGCTTTTTCCGATTGACGATGCACCCGCGGGTGACGATACATGCGCTGAAAGAGGAAACGTTTGAGGGTCACTACTTCGTGGGCGATGGCCGGGCTATGGGCCGCGAGCTGGCGTGGCGCAGCCCGCACTTCCGCAATGGTGGTGATACCCTCAGCCGCGATGTGGCGCCGGGTTTCATCGACCAGATCGTGGATGAGCAGATTGATGAGGCGGCGACCCGTTTCGTGGCGCAATACGGTTTGCGAGGTCTCAGGGTAGCGCTGGTGTACCTCGGCAAAAATAGCCCCGTACAAGGTGCTGGCGCAGAGTTCTTCCAGACTCAGCAGGCCAGCGCGCAAACCATCATCAATATCATGGTTATTATAAGCAATCTCGTCGGCGAGATTGGTGATCTGTGCTTCCAGGCTGGGCTGGGTACCCTGCAAAAACCGTTCACCTACGTCTCCCAGGTCGGCAGCCTTGCTTCTGGCGCAGTGCTTGAGGATGCCCTCGCGCGTCTCAAAGCTCAGGTTCAGTCCGGGGAAGTCGCCGTAGCGCTTTTCCAGGTGGTCCACAATGCGCAGGGACTGGATATTGTGCTCGAAACCACCGAAATCGGTCATGCACTCCTGCAAAGCTTCTTGCCCAGCATGACCAAAAGGGGTGTGACCGAGATCGTGGGCCAGGGCAATCGCTTCGACCAGATCTTCATTCAGAGCCAGTTGGCGGGCGATGGCGCGCCCCACTTGTCCTACTTCAAGGCTGTGGGTGAGGCGGGTGCGGTAGAGATCACCCTCGTGATTCACGAAAACCTGGGTTTTATACTCGAGGCGGCGGAAGGCGCTGGAGTGGATGACCCGATCCCGGTCGCGCTGGAAAGCGCTGCGATTGGCGGGTGGCTCTTCCGCGTAGGTACGCCCGCGACTCCGGGCAGGGTCGGCGGCGTAGGACGCTAATCCCCCGTATGACCCAACAACGCTAGCATCAGGCATTGCCAGATGGCCCCTGTACGGTATCGGCCGCTGCCGACGCCGATTCGTCTATCACCCGCTGCATGGTTTCGGCGAGCAGGGGCAGGCGCGTGGCGAACAGCGCAAAAGCCGCATCGGCATATTCGCGGATTTCATACTGGGCATCTTTCTTGCGACGCAGCTTGAAAAAATTCATCAGGCTACGGAAGTTGACGGTCCAATAGACATCCGAGTAGGCAGCAACCGGCATCACGTTGCGCAGGAGCTCGCGGGCCCGACCGCGGTAGGGGTCGCGGCCGCCTTCTTTAGGACCCAGTTTGCCGCGCTCGCGCGCCAGATCAATGCGACTGCAAGCAGCGCTGTATTGCCGCTCGTACCAGTCAAAGAGCTGCGCCATCAGCGCTTCGTATTCGGTGATGGCAGCCTCGTCCAACACCGCAAAGCCATCCACCGTGCACGCTGCGGCGTCAGGCACATAAGCGACGGAGATCGGCTTGCGATAGCGCATGGAAAACTCATTCCAGCTGGAAATGCGGTGTTTAACCCACTGGCGCAACACGAAAATCGGCGCGATAAAGCGGAAGCGAAAATAGACGGTCTCAAAAGGCGTGCCATGTTGATCACGGAGTAACTGGTAGAGCAGGGCACGGTCGCGCTCTGAAAAGTCGTGCCCGTTTTGGAGACGCTGGTTGGTGGTGCTGATACGCGCGGTATTGATGATGGTGGCTTCGTCCCCCCAGGTTTCTTCCAGCTCGATGAAACCGAAATTGCCAATACGGCGGGTGCCGCCCGGGTTCAGCGCGATACGTCGCGCCATTTCCTCCTGCAATTCCGCAGTGGCTTTATTGATCTCATGCATGTTCATGCTCCATGAAGGCTTGAAGGGTCTGGGCGATGGCCGCCGGGGGAACATCGCCGGTAATCACCGCACTCCCAATGCCACGCAGCAGGATGAAGCGCACCCGACCCCCTTCCGCTTTCTTGTCGACACGCATAAAGGCGAGATAATCGTCGATGGGGAATGCTGGTGCGAAGGTGGGCAACCCGGTGGCCTTAACGAGGGCGTAGATACGGTTCTGTTCGCTCTCCCGAATCAGGTCGAGGCGGCGGGAAAGGTCTGCTGCCATGACGATGCCGATGGCCACAGCTTCGCCATGGAGGTACTGGTCGTAGCCGGTCGCTGCCTCAATGGCATGGCCGAAGGTGTGACCGAGGTTGAGAATGGCCCGTAAACCCCCCTCCAGCTCGTCGCGCGCCACGACATCAGCCTTGTCTTTGCAGGAGTATTGGATCACCTTGGCCAGGGCGTCGGCCTCCCGGGCAAGCACAGCATCCATATGGTCTTCGAGCCAGGAGAAAAAGCCTTGATCGTTAATCAGACCATATTTGATGACCTCGGCCAGGCCAGAGCGGAATTCCCGGTCGGGCAGACTGTCCAGGGTGTCGGTGTCGGCGATCACGGCACGCGGCTGGTAAAAAGCGCCGATCATGTTTTTACCCAGGGGGTGATTGACTCCAGTCTTGCCGCCGACAGAGGAGTCCACCATGGCAAGCAGGCTGGTCGGCACTTGAATACAGGCGACCCCGCGCTGGTAGACCGCGGCGGCGAAGCCGGTGATATCTCCTACGACGCCGCCGCCAAGGGCACAAAGGGTACAATCACGCCCGTAACCCGCACTCAGCAGGCGGCCGGTGATTTCCTGGATATTAGCGAGGGATTTACTCGCTTCACCGGCCGCCAGCGTGACGGTCAGCACGTCTTTTTCAAGTTTCCTCAGGGTTTTCTGTAGTGCTTCCAGATAGAGGGGGGCGACATTGCTGTCCGTGATAATAGCGACAGGGCCTGTGCTCAGAGCGGGCGCGAAGAGGGCCGGGTCGGCAAGAATACCAGTGCCTATGTGGATGGGATAGCCGCGCTGCCCCAGATCGACGCGAAGACTGTGCATGATGTTTACTCTTGTGGACCGATTTATGCCCCATTGTTGGGGTTCTTTTACGTTGAGGCAAGTGGGTCGCCCCTATAACGCCATCTTGAGCTTGTTTCTACGGCTATCCGCGCGCGGGGATCTGCCCAGACCGCGGTTGGAGATGTCGCAGTATGCGGCGCAAAACCTGATCCGAACGCAGACCATCTCCCAGTATCCGCCAATGCGCGGTTTCCTGATAAAGCGTGTGGCGCTGTTCGGCCAGAGTTTGCAGGCGGCTGTCCAGGTCGGTATTTTGCAGTAAGGGACGGTTGCGGTCATGGCGGATACGTTTGAGTTGCTCGTCGACACTGACATCCAGGTAGATGACCTTGCCCATGCGGCGTAAATGACGGCGATTAGCGGGGTCGAGTATGGCGCCACCACCAGTGGCCAGTACGATCGCTTCACTCTGGGTGGCGAGATCGGCGATCACTTTGCGCTCCCGCTCGCGAAAGCCCGATTCCCCCTCAATTTCAAAAATGGTGGGGATATCCACGCCGGTATGACTGACGATGAGCGCGTCACTGTCCACATAAGGAAGATGCAAGCGGGCGGCCAGAAGCCGCCCGATGGTGGATTTACCCGATCCCATGGGACCGATAAGGATGATGCTTCCGGTCATTGCCCGAGATTGGCGCTACCGGATGTCCCGCCCAAGCCATCTGGGGCATCGCCGCCAATCACCTTGGGGGTCAGAAAAACCAGCAACTCCGTTTTCGCCACATTGTTGAGGTGGCTCTTGAAGAGCCAGCCGAGCAGCGGGATGTCTCTCAATAACGGGACCCCGGTTTCCGTCTGGGTGGTCGAGTCCGTATAAATGCCACCGATGACGACGGTTTGGCCATTATTGACCAACAGCTTGGTTTTAACTTGCTGGGTATCAATCGGGATGCCGGAAGGCAGGGCCTGGGCGTAGTTAGGCTGGTCGTTTTGTGCATCCACGTCCAGGGTGATCTTGCCGTTGGGCGAGATGTGTGGCGTGACGTTCAGGCTGAGCACCGCTTTCTTGAAGGATACCGCCGTCGCACCGCTGCTGGTGGATTGCTGATAGGGGATTTCCTGACCCTGTTCGATGACCGCTTTTTCGTTGTCCTGAGTGAGGACTTTCGGGCTGGAGATAATCTTGGCGCGGTTATTCGCTTGCAGAGCCTGTAATTGCAGATTCAGGATGCGATTGCCCGCAGCGGTGCCCAGAGCAAAACCCAGCGATGCTGGATTGCTGCCCGCGAGGGCGCTGCCCGCGGTGGAGGGTGTCAGATTCACCAGCGCCGGGGTGGTGAAACCGGTTCCGCTGGTGGTGGAAGTTCCAGACATCGGGTAGGCGCCACCCTGCGTCGAGGTGACCCCCGTAGCACCGGTACCCGACAGGTTGATGACGCCACCACCACCGCCGCCGGTATAGGTTCCGCCCCAATTGACGCCCAGAGACTGGGCGGCATTGGTGGTGATCTGCACGATGCGTGTTTCAATCAATACCTGCGGGACCGGACGGTCGATTTTGGTGATCAGGTTTTTAATGTTGGCGATATCCTGCGGAGTGTCCCGCACCAGCAGGCTGTTGGTACGGGTTACCACTGCTACCGAGCCGCGTGGGCCGAGCAGCGAGTTGCCAATAAGACTGGAGTTCGGAATGCCCAATGCACTGGCCAGGGCTGCATTCTGTGCGGGGTTCATGTTCATGCCGTTGTCGGCCCCTGCAACTCCGGGCTGCTGGTTTTGGTCAAAGCCCTGCAGCAGGGAGGCAATCTCTGAGGCTTTTGCATATTTGATCTGGATCAGTTCCGTCTCCAGTGGCTCAAGCTTGCGTTTGCTGGCGGCGGCCTTCAGTTGCGCCTCCTCCTGACTGGCAATCTGGTTGGCGGGGGCCACCCAGAGAATGTTGCCGATATGTTTTGCCGCCAGTCCCTGAGACTCCAGAATCACTTGCAGGGCTTCTTCCCACGGCTCGTTCTTGAGGCGGAGGGAAAGGCTGCCGCTCACATTGTTGGAGACGACGATGTTTTGGTGCGTGAAGTCGGCAATCACCTGCAGGGCATCGCGCACGCTGATGTTCTGAAAATCCATACTGAGGCGCG
The DNA here is from genome assembly GCA_021840785.1 of Pseudomonadota bacterium. Next base: position 17,442 of record JAKBXD010000007.1, on the reverse strand, counting down.
CACCGGAGTCGGGATTGCTGCTTGTCTCAGTGGTTTTGGGGTGTACATCGATCATGGTGCGTTGCCCCAGCTGATAAGCCGAGTATTCGTAAGGACCATGAATGGCAAAAACCAGCCGGGTGCTATGCCCCAGAGGATAACTATCCACATACTGAACCGGGGTGCCGAACTGGCCGACCCCGAAACGGTGGGTATAGCTGGAGGGAATGACCGTGTCTTTGAGATCGACGACGAGGGCGCCATTCTCGCGGGTGACGTTCATCTGCGGTTGCGGGCCGGAGATGGAAAGATCCAGAATCCCACCACCGTTCTTGCCACGCTTGAAATTCAAGTCGTTGATCTGGGTGCCCGCAGTTTGGACAGGTACGGGCATGGCAGGCGTCGCGGCGACGTTGCTGGTGGGCACACTCGCCGCGCTCGGGGCGGCGGCCACACCCTTACCCCGTTCCGCCACCAGGGCGAGGCGGTAACCGCCTGGTGTCGGTGCTACCATGATCGCCTGTGGTGACTTTAGGAGCAGATCAAGTCTGGCGTTGTGCCCGATGTTTTCCGCGAGCACATTCTCGACCGCGCCGCTGCTTGCGATCGTTCCCACCGAGCTCATGAAATGTGCATTGTTGAAATCGATCCGCAGCCGATAGCCACCGTCGAGGGAGTTGACATCATAAGCCGGTCGGCTGTTGCTGCGGATGAGGAGGGCCGTGCCATGCTGGTCCTGTACCGGAGTAACGCCGGTGATGAGACTTTCTGCCCAGGCGGCCCCTGAACTCAGGCAGAGCGCCGCCGCCATGACCGCAAGCGTCACCGGTCTCAGCGCCAAGGAGTGGAGCTGCAGGCGCGGTACTGCAACACGGCGGGCGTGGCGGGCGGTAATGGATGCTGTGCTCATCTTTTCGCTATCCTCTGTATTCTTTGGGGTTAGGCAAGTCATGTTCAGTTGCCGTTTTGCATCTGCAAAACAGTCGGTTTTTTCTGGAATCCACCGAAGGCGTTGGGCAGGTATTGTTCGACGGTGACCGACCGTTTCGTCATGCCGTCATCAATCTTCACGATGCGACCGTCATGGGTGCCAATGTAGCTGCCGATCGTCGCGCGATAGACTTTATGATCCGGCGTGCCAACCACGGCCCAGAGTCTGCCCTGATTGTCCCGGACAATACCGGTTATGCTCAGGCTGGAAAGGGCATATTTTTCCAGCGGCTGGACAGGTCCATGGCTGACGGGACGTGGTCCGGTGCTGGCGGCAGCGGCCTCCTTGCGCAAAAGAAGCTCAGAGAAGCTCGTGAAGGGGTCACGGTTGATCGGATTTTCATAGGCCTTCGGCTTGTAGGTAACCGTCTTGGGCAGCGGCATAATGTGTGTGTTGGTTTTGGGGCCGGCGGCGACAAAAGCCTGAAGACGGCTGAGGTTGTCGCTATCTGAGCAACCACTCAACAGTGCCATGCCGGTAAGCATCATTAGGACACTGAGAGCGCGTTTCATGGTTTGCCCCCCAGATAGCGATATGTGGTTGCTGTACACTGCATCACCAATTGCTGGGCTGCCTGTGCCTTGGCCGCGCTGGTCGCCCCCGCGTTAGGCATCCGGGTGATGCCGATATTGTTGATGGTCACAATACGAGGCATGGCGGCGACCGCGGCGGCGAAGCGTCCGATGTCACTGTAGGTGCCGACCACTTTGAGCTTGACCGGGATCTCCGCATAAAAATTCTTGTTCACTTCTCCCGTAGGCTGGAACAGTTCGAAATCCAGCCCGCGACTACGTCCGGCCAAGGTTACATCATCCAGCAACGAAGGGATCTGGGTGCGGTTGGGCAACTGCTGCAGAAAGTTCTGAAAACGCAGATTCATTTCCTTGATCTGGGCTTGATAGGCGGGTAGGGAGGCGGCCAGCAATTGTTTTTGCCGCACCTGGAGCTTCAGGCTGTCTTCCTGAATTTTTAGTTGATGATATTGGTCGTTTTCGGGTGCGATGAACTCAAACCAGACCAGGATACCGAGAATCAGGACAATGATGGCGACGATGATGAGCTTGGTTTTGATCGGCCAGCGGATGACATCATCCATTTGCAGGTTACGGAATTCATCAAAGGTCATGGCTGAGTATCCTTGTGCTGCGCGGATGCGTCACTTTTATTCGCGGCAGCCGGTGGGCGGATGCTCATCTGCAGCGTAAATTGTCCTACCTCTTCATTGCCCAGTTTGGACTTGCTGATGATGTTCAGTTCCGGCTTCGCAAAAATTTTTGAAGCTTCGATGCTGCGCATAAATGCCGCGACCTGACTGTTTGTCTGGGAATAACCATTCACCCTAATGGAATTACCCGTCTGCTGAAGTTTCGTCAGAAAGATGCCATCGGGAGTTACCCGAGCCAACGTGTTGAAGAGTCGCACTACCATATCCCGCTGGTCTTGCAGGTCGGTAATGATACCCTCACGGGAAAGCAGTTCATCACGTTTTTTACGCAGATCGGCAATGGACGCGATTTTTTTATCCAGTTGGGTGGTGACCCCTTGCAAATACCGCACTTTTTGCTGTTCAGCAGAGACCCGCGCACTAAAAATACTGTAGATACCATAGTAGAGCAGAGCGGCAAGCAGCAGAACGCCGATAAAGGCTAACACTAGCAGCTGACTGCGTTGTGCGCGCTGAGCCTCTCGATAGGGCAGCAGGTTGATGCGAATCATGCCGGAGTCCTCCTGAGCGCCAGCCCACAGGCAACCGCCAGAGACGATCTGTCTGCATCCATAAAGCGACGGCTGATCTGAGGGGCTATTTCCATGCCCGCGAAAGGGTCAGGCACGTAAACCGGAAAGCTCACGAGTTGACGCAATTGCTCTGCAAGCTGCGGAGTTTTAGCGCCGATACCAAAAAGATGCACCGATCCTGCGGAAATATCCGGCATGCTGGCCTGAAAGAAATCAAGAGAACGAAACAGTTCCTGAGCCATACTCCGGGCGAAGGGATTAAGTACATCACGCTCATATTCGGGAGGCAAACCACCGAAGCGCTCCATGCGTTGTGCGACATTGGCATCGAGGCTATAACGACGCTGTATTTCTTCAATCAGACGACCCAAGCCAAAATTATGCTCACGGGAGTAAACCGGATGCCCTTCCTGAAACACGTTGATATTTGTGGTGACACTACCTATTTCCACCAGAATGACCGCTCCGCCTGAAGTGCCGTGTGCTAGTGGCGACGCTCTGGTGAGGTGCTCATGTAATAACCAGAGAGCAAAGGGTTTGACATCAATGATTTTTGGTTTTAAGCCTACCTCTTCGAGGACCGCGGCACGATCTTCAATGGCTTCTTTTTTGCACGCTACCAGCAGGACATGATTATAACCTTTTCTGACTTCATCGGGGCCAAGCACCGCGAAATCAAAATTGACGGCGTCAATACTGTAGGGAATATATTGGCTGCTCTCAAAGCGAATCTGCTCTTCAATACCCACCTCGTCCAGTTCAGCCGGAAGAGAAATGATCTTGACGATGGCCGTATTGGCCGGCAGGGCGGTTGCCACGGCCTTGGTCCGGATGCGGGACCGCTCCAGAATGGTGTGTAGCGCCCGGCTGACCGCTGTAGCGTCCTGGATGTCACGATCATTAAGGGCGCCCGGCGGAAGTGCTTCGGAGTCCGCATGTTCGACGCGAAGCCTCCCCCTGGACTGCGAGAGTTCAACGAGCTTGACTGCGTCCGGACTAATATCCAGGCCGAGCAAAGGAGGACTTGGTAAGCGCAGCACGTTTATTCCCTTTTATGAGCTGACGAATATTACATAAATTTGCTTTGCAGAACACTCAACGGCACTTGCGCAACGCACGAATACTTTTTGCAACACGCGGGGGAAATTAGCAGCATTCCCGATTCTGTCAAGGCGCGCTGACCGAGAAATTGTTACCATAGGCGCGAAACCCGGTGGGGGTGGCCATACCAACGCGACTTTTGGCGAGAGTAATTTTGGAGTTCCATGATTTTGACGAGAGCGGATGGTCATTGCAGGGATCTGGCGTGGATGACGCTGGCGCTGGATTATGCGACGCGTGGCGCCGTTCAGGGCGAGGTTCCGGTGGGCGCAGTGTTGCTGGACGCTGACGGCCATCTGCTGGCGGCGGCGCATAACACGCCTGTTCATAGCCATGATCCCAGTGCCCATGCGGAAATGCTCGTGCTGCGTCAGGCGGCACAGGTTTTGCAGAATTATCGGCTAACGGGTGCTACCCTCTATGTTACGCTGGAGCCTTGCGTTATGTGTGTTGGGGCGATGCTGCATGCGCGAGTTGCGCGTCTCGTCTATGCGGCGTCGGATCCTAAGACGGGCGCAGTGGAAAGTCTTTACCATCTCTTGGAGGATGGCCGCTTTAACCATCGTATCGTGACGGAGGGGGGCGTGCTGGCCGCACCCTCCGCGACATTGCTAAGGGACTTTTTCCGGGCGCGGCGACGCGGAAAAGGGGCAGGAGAGGCCGATGTCGCCACGGCTGAAACGGGTGTCGAAACGGGGCAGGGGAGCGGTGATGCGGCATTGCAGTCATGAATGGCAGGTGAACAATGGTGGTCGCGGCCTATATGAACTCACTCAGAAATTGCAGGCTTGGTTGCGGGAAGTCGATGCCTGGGCAGGATGGGCGAATCTCTTCGTGCCACACACCTCAGCCAGTTTATTACTGCAAGAAAATGCCGATCCGGATGTACGAGCGGATATCCTGGATTATTTTGCGCGTTTGGTTCCGGATGGCGATCCTGATTTTCGTCATCGCAATGAAGGAACTGATGATATGTCGGCGCACCTGCGCAGTGTGCTGACCCAGAATAGCCTGATCATCCCCGTACGGGAGGGGCGGGCGGCGCTGGGAGGCTGGCAGGGGGTTTTTCTTTTCGAACATCGGGTGCGGCCAATCAGCCGCCGAGTGTTGGTCAGTTTTCAAGGGGTTATGGAGGAGGGCTGATGTCTGAGTTCATGGAATTATACAACGGAATGCTGCGCGGTATTCGTGCGTGGTCGCGTTGGGATGAGTTTCAGAAAACGCTCGCAGAACAGGCCGATAATGGCTGGTATGTGTACTTCGTTGGGGTGGATTTTCCGCAGGCGCCACTTGATGCCGTGACCTTTTGCAAAGTGCTGGACGCGATCGGTACCTTGCTGCATCACGACCATAAAGAGACATATCTGGGTATCGTCTATGTGGATGATTTTGAGCATCCGCGGCTGATCAAGATTTACGATCCCAACCATTTGGGGGCGTCTTGTGGCAGCAGCGGAAAGGCGATTCCAGCCGGCTGGGTATTCTCGCGGGTACCTCCCGATCCTTTGGGGGAATTTGTTGTGCCCGAAGGCCGCAAACGCTGGTGGCGGGAAATTTTTCAAAACTGATTGGGTTGGCATTGCCGCCAGGCCTTTTGTACCCTTGGGCGGGCTAATTATCGGGAGAACCCATGGAAGCTGACCTGAAGCCCCTGGAATTCGGGGGCATTCGCCGCTTGCTCGAAAAGCTCTGTGCGACGCCTTTCGGGGCCGAGGCGGCGCGTAACCTCGTACCCGCCCCCACAGTGGGCGTCGCGCGCCAGTTGCAGGCGGCCATCACCGCCGCCCGCGTTGGCCTGGAGTCGGGCGAAGGCCCGATTCTCCCGGAGCTGCCGGATGTGCGCGCCGGTATTCGCCAGGTGGCCTCTCCTGGTGCGGCGCTGGCGGGTACCGCCTTGCGTAATCTGGCGCTGGTGCTGCGGGTCGGTTTGCAGTTGCGTCCTTATGTGGAGAAACGTCCTGCGCTGTTGCCCACCGGGGCGGAGCGGCTGGACGCGGCAGCGGACCTGTTACCCCAGATCGACGCTGTTCTCCTAGCCAACGGCAGCGTACGCGAAGATGGTAATGATACCCTGCGCCAGTTGCATGGTGAGTTGAAGACGGAGCGCGAGCAGATTCAAAGGACCCTGCAGGGGCATCTGCGTGCGCCGGGAGCGAAGGTCCACTGGTCCAGCCAGCGCGCCTGCGTGCACTTGCCCGATGGGGCAGTGGACAAGATTCGCGGGGTGCGGCGCGGTACCGGCCCAGGCGGACATGGCGTTCTGGTGGAGCCGATGGAGGTGGTGGCGGGTAATAACCATCTGGAGAAGATCGCTGGCCGTATCGAACAGGAGAACCAGGCTATCCTCCGCGCCCTCAGCGATGCCGCGCGTGAGCGTCTGATTGGCTTACAGCATTTGGTCGAGTCACTGACCTGGCTGGATCTGGCCATCGCGGGCGCGCAACTGTCCATCCATCTGCATGGCAAAGCGGCTGAGATGGTGGACGTGCCGGTGCTGGTACTGGAAGTGGCCTATCACCCGCAACTCGTCCTCGCTTATGCGGAGAAGCGGGGTCCACGGCCCAAACCGTTATCCGTGCATATCGATGCGGAGTGCCCGATTCTGGTGGTGACCGGACCCAACAGCGGCGGCAAGAGTGTCGCTCTGAAGACGGTTGGGTTGCTTACGGTAATGGCCCATTGCGGCTTGCATATCCCGGTAGAAGGGCGCGCCGTGGTTGGGAATTTCACACATGTTTTTGTGGATATGGGTGATCCGCAAAGTGTCGCTTTTGAGTTGTCTACCTATTCTGGTCATGTGGAGATCCTGAAAAGACTACTTGCGGATGCGGATGATCATACCCTTATCCTGTTGGATGAGCTGGGTACCGGCACGGACCCGGAAGAGGGCGCAGCGCTGGCGATGGCCGTGCTTGATCATCTGGCGGGACGCGGGGTGCGGGGTATGGTGACTACCCATCTCACTCCGCTCAAGGCTTTTGCCGATACCCACGCTTGCCTGTGTAATGCCTCCATGCGCTTTGATCAGGAGCGCTTGGAGCCCACCTACGAGCTGCAGATCGGGGTGCCGGGGCGTTCCCTGGGTCTGGTTATCGCGGCAAAACGCGGATTGCCGGAGGCGTTGGTCAGCAAGGCGCGCGATTATCTGGAATATCTGCACAGCCACTAGGCCGGAAAACGTGCCGCTGACCGCGGTACCATAGATGACAAGCCGTATGCGCCAAGGCATTTTTATTTGACCTCACAGCAAAAAATGTCTAGCTTTTTGCGCTAATACTTTATTCCCTGAGGAGTACGACGATGACGTCCCTGACGACTACGCAAAATCGCCCAAGTCCCGATCTGGTAGAAGAAGACCTGACGGGTGCGGAGATTGTGGTCCGTGCGTTGCGTGATGAAGGTGTGGAACATGTTTTCGGTTATCCGGGTGGTGCGGTGCTGTATATTTATGACGAGCTCGCACAGCAGGATGCCGTCAAGCATATTCTCGTACGTCATGAGCAGGCGGCAGTGCATGCAGCAGATGCTTATTCCCGGGTCACTGGCAAGGTTGGTGTGGCGCTGGTCACCAGTGGTCCGGGCGCCACCAATGCGGTGACCGGCATTGCCACGGCGTACATGGACTCGGTGCCCATAGTGGTGATCACCGGGCAAGTGCCCGTTGCGCTCATCGGTAATGACGCCTTTCAGGAAGTGGACACGGTGGGTATTACGCGGCCCTGCACCAAGCATAATTTCTTGGTGAAGGATGTCCGCGATCTGGCGAGCACCCTGAAGACCGCGTTTTATCTGGCGGCGACGGGGCGGCCAGGCCCGGTGCTGGTGGACATCCCCAAGGATATTACCAGCCACAAAACCCATTATCATTACCCGGAAAAAATCAGTCTGCGTTCCTATAAACCGACGCTGAAAGGCCATCCGGGGCAGGTGCGTAAAGCCATGCAGCTCGTTACCGGTGCGCAGCGGCCGATGTTCTATACCGGCGGCGGCATTATCCTCGGTAACGCTTCCGGAGAACTGCGCAAGCTGGTGCGCACTTTGGGCGCGCCCATCACGAATACGCTCATGGGGTTGGGCGCTTACCCGGCGTCGGATCGCCAGTTTTTGGGGATGCTGGGTATGCACGGTACCTACGAAGCCAATATGGCGGTACAGCACTGTGATGTGCTGGTGGCCCTGGGTGCGCGTTTTGACGACCGCGTCACCGGCAACCTCACCAAATTCGCGCCGCACGCCCGGATTGTGCATGTGGATGTTGATCCGTCCTCCATCTCCAAGAATGTGCGGGTGGATGTGCCCGTCGTCGGCGATTTGCAGCAGGTACTGCTGGAGATGAACCAGATTCTGGCGGAAAATGGTCAGCGCAATGATCCGCAAGCCATGCAGGCGTGGTGGACGCAGATTGAAGAATGGCGGCAGCGCGATTGTCTGCACTATAATCAGGACGGCCGGATCATCAAGCCGCAGCTTGTGGTGCAGAAATTGTTTGAGCTTACCGGTGGTAACGCCATCGTCACCTCGGATGTGGGCCAACACCAGATGTGGGCCGCGCAATTCTATGGTTTCGACCAGCCACGTCGCTGGATCAATAGTGGCGGATTGGGCACCATGGGCTTCGGGCTGCCTGCGGCCATGGGCGCGCAGGTTGCCGAACCGGATGCGACGGTGGTTTGTGTGACGGGAGATGGTAGCATCCAGATGAATATTCAGGAGTTGTCCACCTGCCTGCAGTATAACCTGCCCGTCAAGGTGGCGTGTCTCAACAATCATTATCTGGGGATGGTGCGTCAATGGCAGGAGTTTTTCTATGAAAATCGTTACGCCATGAGCTATGTGGATGCCTTGCCTGACTTCGTGAAATTGGCCGAAGCTTATGGCCATATCGGCCTGCGCGCGGATACCCCTGCTGATGTGGAACCAGTGATCCGTGAGGCACTGCGCCTTAAAGACCGCATGGTGTTCATGGATTTCCAGGTAGATCCGCAGGAAAACGTCTACCCCATGGTGCCTGCGGGTGCGGCCCTCTCCGAAATGATTCTGGTATAGCCCATGCGCCATATCATCTCTATCTTGCTGGAGAATGAAGCGGGTGCCCTGTCACGAGTGGCGGGGCTGTTCTCGGCGCGTGGTTATAACATTGAGGCGATGACTGTCGCGCCGACTCACGATCCGAGTATTTCGCGGATGACGGTGGCGACGCGAGGTTCCGAGGAAATCATGGAGCAGGTCCTCAAGCAGTTGAATAAGCTTGTGGAAGTCATACGCGTGCACGACTTGACCGAGGGGCCGCACATTGAGCGCGAGCTGATGCTGATCAAGGTTCATGCCGTAGGGCAGGATCGCGAGGAGGTCAAAAGGCTGTCGGATGTTTTCCGGGGGCGTATCATTGACGTGACGGACCGCTCCTACACGATGGAGCTGACGGGTACAGGCGAGAAGCTGGATGCCTTTATCCATGCTCTGGACCCCGGTATGGTCATTGAAGTGGTACGCAGCGGTGCCAGCGCCATCAGTCGCGGTGCCAAGGCAATCTAATCCATAAATAAAAATTTACAATCACTTAACCAAATAAAAAGAGGTTTCACATGAAGGTTTATTACGATAACGACGCCGATCTCGCCCTGATCCAGAAGAAGCAGGTGGCCATCATCGGCTACGGTTCCCAGGGACATGCCCACGCCTTGAACCTCAAGGATTCCGGCGTCAGTGTGGTCGTTGCTTTGCGCAAGGATTCTTCCTCCTGGGAGAAAGCCAGTAATGCCGGACTGGCCGTCAAGGAGGTTGCCGCAGCCGTGGCCGCAGCCGATGTGATCATGATCCTGACCCCCGATGAAGGCCAGGGCGCGCTGTATCGCGATGAAATCGCGCCGAACATCAAGCAGGGTGCGGCACTGGCGTTTGCCCATGGCTTTAACGTCCACTTTGGCCAGATTCATCCGCGCGCCGATCTGGACTGCTTCCTGGTGGCGCCTAAGGGACCCGGTCATCTGGTGCGTTCTACCTATACGCAAGGTGGCGGTGTGCCCAGCCTGATCGCGGTCCATCAGGATGCAAGCGGTAATGCCACCAATATTGCGTTGTCCTATGCTAAGGCCAACGGTGGTACCCGTGCCGGCGTGATCGAGACCAGCTTCCGGGAAGAAACCGAAACGGATTTGTTTGGCGAGCAAGCGGTGCTGTGTGGTGGCGCTACGGCGTTGGTGCAGGCAGGTTTTGAGACGCTGGTGGAAGCCGGTTATGCGCCAGAAATGGCCTATTTCGAGTGCATGCATGAACTGAAGCTGATTGTCGACCTCATGTACGAAGGCGGCATCAGCAATATGCGCTACTCCATTTCTAATACGGCGGAGTACGGCGACCTGACGCGCGGCCCGCGAGTTGTAAATGCGGATACCAAGGCGGAGATGAAGAAGATTTTGACCGAAATTCAGAATGGTCAGTTTGCCAAGGAGTTTATTCTGGAGAATCAGTCAGGTAAGCCGACCATGCAGGCTATGCGCCGGATTGGGGCGGAGCACCCCATTGAAGTGGTGGGCAACAAGCTGCGCTCGATGATGACCTGGATCGGTCAGAACCGGATCGTGGACCGTTCGCGCAACTGAAGTTTGCGGCCGGGATTGGCGATAGTCTGCATGGGCGGAATGGCTGTGGGCAAAAAGTAATCTGCCTGTGCTGATTCCGCCCTTTTATCATTGTCCGGCTCCTGATACCCTCCGCCCATGAAAACAGACTATCCTTATCCCTTACTGGCGCGCGAAGGCTGGCCTTTTTTGGCCTTGTTTTTAGGTGTCGCCATTGTGCTGCAGATATTTACGAATGGCTGGTGGGCTGCGCCGTTTTATCTGCTTTTTCTCTTCAGCCTCCAGTTCTTTCGTGATCCGCGGCGTCCCCTGCCGGTGTTATCGGAAAGATCGGTGGTGTGCCCCGCTGATGGCAAGGTGATCGCCGTTGAGCAGGTTGACGATCCCTATCTTTCCCGTCCTGCGCTCAAGATCAGTATCTTTATGAATGTGTTTGATGTGCATGTGAATCGCATGCCGGTTAAGGGACAGGTGCAGAAAACCTGGTATTTTCCGGGTAAATTCTTCAATGCCGCCCTCGACAAGGCTTCTTTGGAGAACGAACGCAATGCCCTTTGGGTGAAAACCGACGATGGCAGCGACGTGACTGTCGTACAGGTGGCAGGGTTGGTCGCGCGGCGTATTGTTTGTCATGTCGCGGCCGATAGCGGCGTGGCCGCGGGACAGCGCTTCGGCTTTATCCGCTTTGGTTCGCGGGTAGACACCTACCTGCCGGTCAATGCCCAGCCCCTGGTGGCCGTAGGCGAACGGGTGCGTGCGGGTGCCCAGTGTATTGCGACCTTGGGTGCCCAACAGCCATGAATCCCAGATATCCGCGCCGTGGGGTTTATGTTCTGCCCAACCTCTTTACCACGGCCAGCCTGTTTGCCGGTTTTTATTCCATCATTGCTTCCATCAACGGTCACTACCGGGTGGCCGCCATCGTCATTTTTATTGCCATGATTCTCGATGGCCTGGATGGGCGCGTGGCAAGGATGACGCATACGGAAAGCGCATTCGGCGCGGAATATGATTCATTGGCGGATGTGATTGCCTTTGGTATGGCGCCGGCTATTTTGGTATTTCTGTGGGGGCTGCAGGATTTCGGCAAATTCGGGTGGCTGGGGGCATTTATCTATACTGCCTGTGGTGCTCTGCGCCTGGCCCGCTTTAACACTCAGGTGCATAGCGCATCCAAGCGCTACTTCCAAGGCTTGCCCATACCCACAGCGGCGGCAGTGCTGGCCAGTCTGGTCTGGGTGGCGGTAGGGGAGGGATATCCCTGGCTGACACAGATTAGCGAGTATCTGGCGCTGGGACTGGTCTACGCGTTGGGCCTGTTGATGGTCAGTAATGTCCGTTTCCGCAGTTTCAAGGATTTTGACCTGCACGGGCGGGTACCTTTTGCCTTAGCCATCTTTGTGGTACTGGTTGTGGCCCTGGTCGCCGTGCATCCACCTCTGGTACTGTTTATCGCCGTGATTTCCTACGTGGTGGTGGGGTTGCTGTTGACCTTGTGGCAAATCCGCAGCCACCGTATCCAGCGGCGGCGTGGTGGCCTTGGTCACTGACTTGCCGGCACCGTGAATGCGCCCCAATGCAGAGTGCAGGAAATGCGCGCCGACTGACCATTTTGTACTGGCGCCCCCTTGGGGACGCCCAGGCCGGATTAGGCCGGTTACGGGGATGCCCCATATTTTTTTATTTGGCTGGCGATATCCTGGTGATCACGTACCCCCCGGCAGTATCTTTTGAGAAGTCGAAATTCACATGCTCGCCAATCTTAAGACTGGCGAGCATGGCCTTGTCCATGACCAGGAAATTCATGGACATCTTGGGCCAATCAAGGGCCTTGACGGGGCCCATGGCAACGTTGACTGTGCCGGTGGGATTGATGCTGTTGATTTTGCCATGTCCCATGAATATCTGGGCCTTGACCGCCTGTGCCCCGGCCATGTTTTTGGTGCCACCCATATTGTCCATGGCCGCCTGTGCCGGAAGCGTGACCGCCGAAGAACACAGCAGAATGAGGGCGAGATAGAAGCGTTTCATTGTCGTCTCCTTGCTATTGTTAAACTGTTTCCTTGTTGAATTCCAACGTTGCTGTCGCTACAAAAACTCCCGCAGTATCCCTCCTTTCCACCCATGATCATTACTTCCTCCTCATCCGTAGCCCCATCAGCGTAGGCCCAATCGCCGCTTCTGCCACAGGGCGTAAAGGGCAGGAATTACCAGCAAGGCCAGCAACGCGGCGCTGAACATGCCGCCCACCATGGGGGCGGCAATGCGCTTCATCACATCGGCACCGGCGCCATGGCTGAACATGATGGGTAAGAGGCCACCCACCACCAGGGTAAAGGTCATGGCCAATGGCCGCAGGCGCAGCATGGTCCCCTCAATGACGGTCAGCCGAAGGTCGTGCCAGTTCCGCAAGGTGTCACTGGCCTGCCGCCGGAGGAGGGCCTGGTCCAGGTAGAGAAGCATCACCACCCCGAATTCCGCCGCCACTCCCGCCAAGGCGATGAAACCCACCGCCACCGCCACCGAGAGCTTGTAATTCAGCCAATAGATGAGCCAGAAACCACCCACCAGAGACAGGGGCAAAGTCAGCAGGATAATGGCCACCTCCACCCAGTTCTTGAAGTTGAAGTAGAGGAGCAGGGCGATCAGCAGAATGACGGCAGGAATGACCAGTTCCAGGCGTTTAGTGGTTTGCTGCATGATCTGATACTGGCCCACCCAGGAGACGGTGTAACCACCTGGGAGATTGACGGCCTTCGCAATGGCCGCTTTGGCACGGGGCACATAGGCGCCGATGTTGGTGCCCGGTTTCAGGTCAATGTAGATCCAACTGTTCAGACGGCTGTTGTCGCTAGTGAGCATCGCTGGCCCCCCCTCGATGCGGAGATCGGCTACCTGGGCCAGGGGGATCTGGGCACCGTCGGGTGTGGCGATTCGGCTTTCCATCAGGGTGGACAGGGATTGGCGCAGTTCCCGAGGGTAACGGAGAACCACCGGGAAGCGTTCCAGCCCTTGTACCGCGGTGCTCAGGACCTTGCCGCCAATGGCCGTTTCCACGAGACGGTTCACATCCGCTACCGAAAGGCCGTAACGGGCGGCTTTGCTGCGATCAGTGCGCACGACGATATATCGACCGCCAGCAACCCGTGCCGCATAGGCACTCTGGGTGCCGGATATTTTCTGCAAAGCCGTTTGGAGTTTCTGCCCCAGGCGGTTCAGGGTATCGAGATCCGGACCCGTCACCTTGATGCCAAGAGGGGTTGTCAACCCGGTGGTGACCATATCCACTCGGTTCTTGATCGGCTGCGTCCACACATTGGACAGGCCAGGAATGCGCAACGCCTCATTCATCCTGTTCTGCAGCTTGTGTATCGTCATCCCGACGGGCCACTGATCCGGCTCTTTGAGCGTGACAGTGGTATCAAACATCGATAAGGGTGCCTGATCTGTCGCCGTCTGGGCCCTGCCCGCTTGACCGAAAACCGTTTTCACCTCGGGGAAGGTCTTGAGGATGCGGTCCGTCTGCTGCAAAACCATGGCCGCCTCACCGATGGAGACGGCGGGGTCCTGAAATATCGGCATGTAGAGCAGCGTCCCCTCGTTCAGGGGGGGCATAAACTCCGATCCCAGACGGTTCCAGGGGTAAAAGAGGGTGGCCGTGAGCAGCAGGGCAAGAATCAAAATAATCCAGGGCGCGCGCAGGACAGTGTGGATGACCGGACGGTAGAGGAAAGCCAGGACCCGATTCAGGGGGTTTTTGTTTTCAGGGCGGATGCGGCCGCGGATGAACCAGGCCATCAAAATGGGCACCAGGGTGACCGAAAGGAGGGCGGCGGCGGCGATGGAAAAGGTCTTGGTGAAGGCGAGCGGCGCGAAGAGTTTACCCTCCTCGCCACCCAAGGCGAAGACCGGCAGGAAGGAAACAGCGATGATAATCAGCGAGAAGAACAGTGCCGGACCGACCTCCGCCGTCGCCGCTATGGCCGCTGCCCAAGGGTCGATGCCGGGGTTGTGTTCCAAATGTTTGTGCATATTCTCGATCATGACCACGGGGGCATCCATCATCACGCCGATGGCAATGGCGATGCCGCCCAGGGACATGATGTTGGCGGGGATGCCCATGGCCCACATGATGAGGATGGCGGCCAGTATTCCCAGCGGCAGGGCGACGAGGGCGACCAGCGCCGAACGTGCACGCAGCAGAAAGAGCAGGGAAATGAGCGCCACCGCCAGGGATTCTTCCAGCAGCTTGCCGGTCAGGGTGTGAATGCTGTGCCGAATAAGCGGGGCTTGGCTATAGGTGGTGACGACTTGTACCCCCTTGGGTAGGGAGGGCTGGAGTTCCTTGAGCTTGCGCTCAATTCGGTGGATGAGGGCATAGGCGTTGCCACCCTGGTTCATCATCACGATACCGCCCACCACCTGACCCTTACCGTCGAGTTCGGCGACGCCATTGGGCAATTGTGGACCCAACTGCACCCGGGCCACCTCCCGCAGCGTAATGGGCACATCGTTGCGTACGGCCAGCGACGCATCTTGCAGGTCTTTCAGGGAATGGATATAGCCCGCGGTGCGGACGATATAACTGGCGTCTCCCATGTCCACCACCGAACCGCTGGTCTCCCCGTTAGCCGCCCGGATGGCGGCCTCCACCGTCGGCAGGGTCAGGTGGTAGGCGAGAAGTTTCTGCGGATCCACCACCACCTGGTATTCTTGCACCATGCCCCCTAGCGTGGCCACCTCCGCAACGCCGGAGATGCCCTGCAGTTCGTACTTGAGGAACCAGTTCTGCAAGGTGGTGAGCTGGGCCAGATTCAAGGTCCCGCCGGGGTCGGTGAGGGCATACTCGAAGATCCAGTCCACCCCCGAACTGTTCGGCCCCAGGGCCGGGGTGATCCCCGGCGGCAGCTTGGACTGCACCTGGCTCAGGTATTGGAGTACCAGGTTGCGGGCCTGATAGATGCTGGTGCCCCCTTTGAAGAGGACGTAGACATAGGAGTCCCCGAACATGGAGTAGCCGCGCACGGCCTGGGCACCGGGTACCTCCTGCAGGGTGGTCTCCAGGGGGTAGGTCACCTGATCCTGAACAATCTGCGGAGCCTGACCAGGGTAGGAAGTCTTGACGATGACCTGGGTGGGCGAAATGTCGGGGAGAGCCTCCAGGGGGATGTTCATCATCGCCAACATACCACTGGCAATCAGCACCAAGGCGGCGATCACGACCAGCGCGCGGTTTGCCATACACCATCGCATGATTGCTCTAATCATGAGACTGCCCTCCTGGACCCATATCCATCCCGGTCATGGCGCTCTTGGTAGGCGCCGTATTGCCCCCTAACATACGGGCCTTGACGGACTGGAACTGGGATTCGGAATAGAGCAGGAACTGGGCACTTTCCACTACCCGGTCACCGGCTTTGAGCCCCTTGTCGATGGCTACCCAGCCGTCGGCCTCCACTCCGAGAGCGACCTGTACCGGCAGGAAGTGTCCTTGGCCCTCGCCCAGCATCACGTAATCTCTCTGGCCGGTACGCAGTACGGCGCTGCTGGGGACCGCCAGGGTCTCCTCGGGACTGGCCAGAACCGTGGCGTCGGCGTAGGTGCCGGGGCGTAGGTTTCCCCCAGGATTGGGAAAGCTCAGCCGGGCCGTCACCGTCCGGCTTTTGGGATCGAGGGTCGGATAGAGGAAGCTCAAACGTCCTACCCAGGTCTTGCCGGGATAGGCCGGCAGATGCAGACGCACGGGGTTGCCGATCCGTACCCAGGGCAACTGATGGGAGTAGAGCGCCACATTGACCCAAACCCGGTCGAGGTTGGCTATTTCATAGAGATTCGTTTGCGGCGAGACATAACCACCCTGGCGCGCATGGAGGGTCTCGACCACCCCGGAAGTGGGAGCTATGACCGCTACATTGCGTTCCGCTGTGCCGTGCCGGGCTAGAGCCGCGATCTGGTTTTCCGGCATGCCCAGCAGTCGCAATCTCGCCCGGGCTGCCGCCAGCAATGCCGGGCCTTCCGTCACCCCACCCTGGCGGCGGGCAATGAGATATTCCTGCTGGGCACTATACAGTTCGGGAGAATATATCTCGGCGAGCACCTGGCCACGTTGCACGGGGTCACCCACGGCGCGGACGTTCAAGCGTGTCACCCAGCCGGAGAAACGCGGAGTGACGGAATAGACCCGGTTCTCGTCCACCGCCACGGTGCCCACGGTATGGATGGCATGCCCCATCTGCCGGTGCTGCACCGCCACAAGGCGCACCCCCAGGTTTTGCGCCAGGCGTGGATCTATGCTGAGGCCGGACTCTTTTTTTGCGTTCGGGCTGGAGGCATAGACCGGGATATAGGCCATCCCCATACTGTCCTTCATCGGATGATCCGAATGGATTTTGGGGTCCATGGGGGCAGCCCAGTAGAGGATGTGCCGTTGCTTGGGCATACTTGCCGGAGCTGCGGCGGAGTGGGCGCCGGGCGCCGCGGCAGGGGTTCGCAGCCACCAGACCGCATTGGCCCCGAGACCCACACCAATGACGAGTAGGCTGATGCCGATAATCCAGTTGCGTGGCTTCATGGTTGTATCTCTCCCTCTCCTTGGGTGGCGAGAAAATCCAGTTCTGCGGCGCTGAGGGCCAGATCGCGGCGGTATTGCAGGCGGGTCAGGGCGTAGTCCAGCACGTCCTTCTGGGTGCGCAACACCGCATCCAGTCCGGCGCGTCCCGCCGAGTAGGCGGCGAGCGTTGCGGAAAAGGCATTCCGTGCGGTGGGCAGCAGTTGTCGATCCATGCGCTGCAACTGGATTTTGTAGGATTCATAGCGGGCAAAGGCGGCACGCGCCTGCTGGGCCAGGGCCAGGTGTTGATCGTCGTAGCGATATTGCGCCTGCTGGGCCTTGGCCTGGGCGGCGGCAACGTCCTGGTCCTGGCGATCCCCCGGGAATAGCGGCAGGCTCAGGTCAACCCCCGCTGACAGCCAGTTGGGGCTGCCGGGGTGGAAATCCTGGCCATAACCGACGCTGACGGTGACGTCCGGCCAATAGCCGGTTTTGGCTACCTG
>JAKBXD010000137.1 GCA_021840785.1 Pseudomonadota bacterium | reverse complement strand
GATCTGGATTCCGATGGCAAGCCGATGTTCTCCATGGGTTATCCCTTCAGCTTTTGGGTAATTTCGGCCACATGCCGCCCCTGAAAACGGGCGATGGCCAGTTCGTTTGCACTGGGCTGACGGCTGCCATCTCCTTTGGATAGTGTCGTGGCACCATAGGGTGTACCTCCGCTGATCTCGCTCATGTTCATCAGTTCCTGGCAACTGTTGGGGACACCAACCACGATCATCCCCTGATGGAATAGGAAAGTGTGGAAAGAAGTGATGGTAGTTTCCTGACCACCATGCTGTGTGGCCGTACTGGCAAAAATGCTGCCAATCTTGCCGACCAGTTTACCTTCCTGCCAGAGATTGCCGGTACGGTCGAGAAAATTACGCATTTGCCCGCTCATGTTACCGAAGCGTGTAGGGGGGCCGAAAATGACCGCATCATAGTCTGCGAGATCATCGGGGTGCGCCTCCGGCGCGACTTGGTCAGTTTTGGCGTGAACAGCAGCCAATGTCTCTGCCGACAAGTCTTCCGGCACCCGCTTAATATCCACTGTCACGCTGGAGACGTCCCGTGCGCCTTCGGCAATAGAACCGGCCATGGTTTCGATATGCCCCCAAAGGCTGTGATATAGCACCAGTATTTTGCTCATGATGGTCTCCTCGTGTTGGCCAACGTTGCCCAAGAGTAAAGACGGTTAGTATATCTTGTAAAGTAGGTACCTCCAGGTAACTACATAAGCATTTCGAGAAAGAGGGAACATGGCCTAAGGAGCAGGGATTAGCTTCCTGCTTCGGCTGGGGGCTGGATACATTTGGGATGCTCGGACAGGACAGATAGACGGCGGGTGGCTACAACAGCCTGTTGGGATGAATCAACAAGCCACCATTCTGGTTCCCCTATCCGGGCTGACATGGAGTTTCCGGACCGATCTCCAGGGGACGAGGGGAATGCCCACAGGAGGCCGAGAAAAAGGGCTGAGATACGCTATCATGGGGTAGGCCGTTTGTTATCTACCACCCAGCTTCTCTCCCACTCGTGCCATGGCTTCAAGCACCGGTTTCAGTTCTCTCCCGAGTGCGGTCAGGCTGTATGATACCTGCGGTGGCGAGGTTGGAATGACCTCTCTTGCGACGACGCCAAGGGCTTCCATCTCTCGCAACCGAGTGGTAAGCACCTTCGAAGTGATCGTGCCAATGTCGCGGCGCAAGTCCCCAAAACGTCTGGGTTCGTCACAAAGGTACCAAAGCACCTTGGGCGTCCACGCTCCAGAAAGCAGTCGCAAGCATGTGTCCAGCGGGCAGTTTTCGGGAGGTGGAGGGCGTCTAGGTCGGTGTTTATCCATAGCGGAGCAATATTACACTAAGTATCCTGTGGGAATCTACTAGCTAGATGATGCTGCCCAGCGCATACTTTCCCTCATGAGTTCAGACTACTGGTCCACCATAGGCTAAACCCTGAAAGTAGGTTCCGCCGACGCTTGCTGCGGTGGAAGAAGCACGAACTCAAGCTCAATGTGCTGCTCACTTTATGGCCATTGTTTTGGCCTACGGAGGAAACCGATGGTTGAAATCCGCAAGAGCGAAGATCGCGGGCATGCCAATCATGGCTGGCTCGAAAGCTACCATACCTTCTCGTTTGCCGGGTACCATGATCCTGATCATGTGCAGTTCGGTAGCCTGCGCGTCATTAACGAAGATCGCGTGCAGCCGGGGCAAGGCTTCGGAACACATGGCCACCGTGACATGGAAATCGTCAGCTACGTGCTGGAAGGAACACTGAAACACAGCGACAGTATGGGGAACGGTTCGATCATCCGCCCTGGCGATGTGCAACGAATGAGTGCAGGAACCGGTGTTACCCATAGCGAGTATAACGCGTCGCAAAGCGATCCAGTGCATTTTCTCCAGATCTGGATCCTGCCCGAGGCTTTGGGGCTGGCTCCAAGCTATGAGCAGAAGTATTTTACCATCAACGAAAAACGCAACCGGTTATGCCTTCTGGCGTCTCCAGACGGACACAACGGTTCGGTCACCGTACATCAGGATATCCGCATCTACTCGAGTGTGCTGGAAAAAAGCAGCAGCGTGACTCATACCTTGGCGCCCGGTCGACGGGCTTATGTGCAGCTGACATCGGGTACGGCTGAAGTCAACGGTCAGCTCCTCCATGTCGGCGATGGTGCGGGTATCACGAATGAATCCTCCATCCTGGTGACAGGGGCGCCAGGAGCAGAAGTTCTGATCTTTGACCTGGTCTGAGTGCAACCGGCGTCGCAGCTTTCCAAAGGGTGTTTCACCGTGAAAACTAATTGGAGGCGTACGGATGAGTCAGAGTAAAGCCACGAGCGCGCAAGTTCAAATCACAAAGAACGGCCCCTATATTGTCTCGGGAGCCGTACCGCTAAGCAAGGAGATTATCGGCACAAACGTTACCAGAGAATCCGTGCGCTGGGAGTTGGGACCGAAATATCCTTGCCAGGAACAGTATGCATTATGCCGTTGTGGCTACAGCAAAAACAAGCCATTTTGCGATGGTTCACATTTAAAAGCCGATTTTGATGGCACAGAAACTGCCACTCGCCAATCTTATAAAGATCAGGCCAGGATTTTTCGAGGCCCGAATCTGTCCTTAATGGATGTTGAGAGTTTGTGCGCGTTCGCGCGCTTCTGTGATCCGAATGGACAAGTATGGAACCTCGTCTACGAAACAGATAATCCACAGAAACAAAAGCACTTCGTAAGCCAGAGCTGTGACTGTCCATCGGGGCGGCTAGTTGCCTGGGACAATAATGCTGGAAAACCGATTGAGCCAGAATATGTGCCATCCATAGCGCTCATTGAAGACCCTTCAAAGGCGTGTTCTGGACCCGCATGGTTACGTGGTGGTGTGCAATTGGTCGGAGCCGATGGCTTCGCGTACGAGATACGCAACCGAATGACCTTGTGCCGATGTGGTGCTTCCCGGAACAAGCCTTTCTGCGACGGCTCACACGTATCGACCGGATTTGATGATGCAACCTGAGTCTATAATAATGATTCACCAAGTTATAGGAAACCGATTATGCCGCGTTTCTCACAATAAAGCGTAGCTGGCTTTGTAGCTCTTGATCGAACATGCTGGATAGTTTCGGCCGAAGTTGTCATTTGCGCTGTCCGTGGTCGTTCAGGTTTTATTGGGAGTGCTCAAGTTCATGCATGCCTAAATTAGAGTCAACTATAATCGTTTGATCTAAAAATTACCGAGGAGAATAACATGACTACTACTCTGTTTACCCCCGCCACACTCGGCAAGCTGCAACTCAAGAACCGCGTCGTCATGTCACCGATGACGCGCAACCGCGCCACCGGCAATATCCCGAACGAGCTCATGGCGCAGTATTACGCACAGCGGGCAACTGCGGGGTTCATCATAACCGAAGGCGCCTCACCGTCTCCCAATGGGCTGGGCTATCCGCGCATACCGGGGATATTTTCTGCCGAGCAAGTTGCGGGTTGGAAACTCGTCACCGATGCTGTTCACGCCAAGGGCGGGAAGATGTTCATCCAGTTCATGCACTGCGGGCGCATCGGCCATCCGCTCAATCTGCCTGCGGGCGCCCGCGTGCTCGGGCCGTCGGCGATAGCTGCCGCCGGCGATATATACACCGATGCCGAGGGCATGAAACCGAATGCCATGCCGCAGGCGATGACCGAGGCTGACATCAAGACCGCGATAGAGGAATTCGCCCAAGGCGCAAAGAACGCGGTGGCGGCGGGATTCGACGGCGTCGAACTGCACGGCGCGAACGGTTATCTGATCGAACAGTTCATCCGCCCGAACTCGAACCAGCGCACCGACCGCTACGGCGGCGCTATCGAGAACCGCGCACGCTTCGTGCTCGAAGTCGCTGACGCGGTGACCAAGGCGATCGGCAAGGACAAGGTCGGCATACGATTGTCGCCGTTCGGCGTGTTCAACGATATGCCGCTGTATGACGCGATGGAGGCGGATTACACCTGGCTGGCGCAACAACTCAACGTACGCGGGCTGGTCTACATCCATCTGGTAGACCACTCGTCCATGGGCGCGCCGCCAGTACCTGCGTCTATGAAGGCGACGTTCCGCAAATTATTCAAGGGAACATTGATCCTCTCCGGCGGTTACGATGCCACACGTGCCGAGAGCGATCTTGCCGCGGGAAGATGCGATCTGATCGCCGTGGGCCGGCCGTTCCTCGCCAACCCGGATCTGATTGCCCGCTGGAAATCCGGCGCGGCGGTGAATGCACCGGATATGAGTACGTTCTATACGCCCGGAGCCAAGGGATATACGGATTACCCGACACTGGGTTGATCGTGGTGAAGACAGGTAACGATACTCAAGTGACTACTCAACGATTACCGACCCTGTTCATTCCACATGGTGGTGGTCCGTGCTTCTTCATGGAGCCGCTTCCCGGGTTTCCGCCCGGGTTGTGGGATAACCTGGCTGCTTACTTGCGCGGCATTCCTGCTGCGATCGGGCAGCGTCCGCGTGCTGTGCTGGTGATCTCCGGGCATTGGGAGTGCGCGGTGCCTACTGTGCTGATGGCAGAACAACACACGCTGCTATTTGATTATTACGGCTTTCCCGATCATACCTATCGCCTGATTTATCCGGCACACGGTTCGATTTCTGTCGCAGCACGAGTGCGTGAACTACTTGGACAGGCCGGTATATATGCTGATGCAGAACATCAACGCGGACTGGATCACGGCGTTTTTGTGCCATTCAAACTGATCTATCCAAATGCGGATGTGCCTATCGTGCAGTTGTCGCTGAAACACAACCTTGATGCTGCCGAACACATGGCCATCGGGCACGCGCTGCGGCCGTTGCGCGACGAGGGCGTGCTGGTCGTGGGGAGTGGAAACAGCTATCACAATCTGCGCGAATTTTTCTCGACCAAAGCAACGGCCAGCGAGGCATCTGAACAATTCGATGCGTGGTTGAGTGCTGCTATCAGAGCATCCTCAGCCGAGCGTGAACGCTTGTTGAGTGGCTGGACTGAGGCACCCGGCGCACTTGACTGCCATCCGCGCAGCGAACACCTTATTCCCTTGATGGTGGCCGCCGGAGCGGCTGGTGAGGATGCGGGAAAAATCACTTACCACGAACAAATGTTCGGCAAGACGTTCTCCGGTGTTCAATTTGGATGACTGAAGTGTTTAGCCCCCTTGCCGACCCGGGTGGCGACATGGCACGACAAATCTGGGTCAAATGAATCGGGTGGTGTTTTTGCAAGATGG
>JAKBXD010000136.1 GCA_021840785.1 Pseudomonadota bacterium | reverse complement strand
CGAGCTCGATCATCAGGTATAAATGGCGTTCACGAACATCATCAGCGCCACGCCGATCGAGGCCAGCAGTGCGCCGGCGGCAATGTGCTTCATCGCCGCAACGTGATGGTTTTCGCCCTGCGAGCGCTCCTTGGTGAACTTGATGATCCCGGTCATCATCAAGACGATGCCCAACAACGTCGCCACATCGATCACCACGCCCTTGACAAGCAGGATCGTCGTATCGGCACCGGTCAACGCCGTATTGAGATTCACGCCACCGCCCGGCGTCACGCCCGAGCTGCCGACTCCCCCATAACCCCCGCCGCCGTACGATCCCCCGCCAAAGCTGTAGGCGAATGCCATTGGCGCCCACATCCAAAACCCCACCAGCGTCAGAACCTGACGTACGTGTTTCTTCATCATCTTCATGGACCCCTCCTCAGGGAAAAATGGACTGCGTTTGGCGCCCGCTCACAAGAAACTGGCCGTCAGCGACGCCAGCGTCGCCCCGATATTGGCGGCCAGGGCCCCGGCCACCACGAACGTGAGGCCCGTCCAGAAGGGATGGCGATCCTGACCACCTCCGTCGGCCACTGAACGCCAGACGTAGAGACCGCGAATGAAGGCAAACCAACCCAGCAAGACGATCAGATTGGTGAGCGCCTCCTGCACGGCCTGCGCGATCGGCACGTCCGTGCTGATCGGCGAAACCGAGCCGTACCCGTTGAACGTCGGACCGAAAAACGAGTGCGAGACCATGGCCATGGACATCGCAATCGATGACAGCATCGCGCCGAAATACAGCTCGCCGATCACCCCACCCCACGAATCCCGGCCACCGGACTGACCGACGCGGGTCGCCTTGACGAGGGCGTGCATCACCAACACAAGACCCACCAGCCCACAGGCATCCGGCACGAGGCGCAGGATCGAATCGGCGATATTGCCGATCGCGATCCACACGGTGGCGCTCGAAGCCGGGCCCGTATAAGCAGAAATCGTCATGGGTCCTCAGGGTCCCGCCTCGCGGAGATGGACTCCGTTGCTCAGGACCAGTAGCGGGGGGTTGGCCTGTATGGAGCGCACGGCCAGCGTGGGCGTCCCCGGGATCGGATTACCCCGGAAGATCCGCACCAGCGCGCCGTTGGGTAGCTCGATCCAGGCCGTGTGACCGATGATGCCGACCAGCTGCACGGGGGGCACCACGGGCTTTGGCTTGGGTTTGGGTTTTGGCGGCGCCGGGGGACGGACCGTGACGTGCGGCGCATGGTGGACGAGCCACGTCAGGTGCGCGATCTCCCGGCCCTGCCGGGCGATCACCGCGGCATCGCGCAGCGATGTCGTCTGCTCTTTCTGGATCGCCACGGCAAGCGCGCTTTCTTTCTGGGTGATCTGCCCCACAAGAAATTTGATCCCCTGAAACGAGCGCTCGAGCCGGGCCAGTTGACTTGCTATCGAATGAGACGAGACCGGCACCGACACGGAGGGACCCTCGGACCGACTGGGGGCAGAAAGGGACCCTGCCGCGGCGGCGCCCGGCACCGCCGTTTCGGTGTTCTGCGGTGAAGGAGTCGAGTTCGGCGCCGCGGCCGGTGTGCCGGACGCCGCCGCCAGTGACAGTGGCGGTGCCGGCTGAACGCGGATCCCCGCGGCGCCCGGGGGTTCCACCGGTGTTGTGAGCGAGCGAGGGGGCGGCGCCGGAGTCGTGACACCAGGCGGCGCTGGCAGCGGTTGGGCCAGGGGTTCGCGTGGCGGCTGGACGCTTTTCAGGAAAGCCACCGCCCCAACACCCGCCAACAGCGTCACGGCACCGACAACGGCCGCCACCAGGGGCCAAGACGAACGACGCGGCCTGGCGCTTGCCGGCTCCTGTGTGAGACCCTGGGTATCCGACTCCCGCCCCTGCTCACCACCCTCCTCCGCCCCCCGCTCTTCCTCGATCGCCTGGGGCGGAACGGTCCTCTTTGGGGGCATCGGCGCGGTCGGCGCGGGCGAGGCCTGCGCTATGGATGCCGCCGCCTTGGGTGCCGCAGTTCGCGCGATCGTTATCGAAATCGGGGGGCCGGCCGGCGGACGGGTTGGCGCCGGCCGCTGGGGCTCCTGGAGTTCGAGGCGCCGATCCTCGAGGCCCATCTCCCCGTCTTCGCCTGCGGGGCTCCCGGATTCGGTGCCTCCAAAACGTGGGGGCGGCACCTCACCCGCTGGCGCCGCCCCCTCCAAGGCTTCCCCATCGAGATCCGGGTTGTACGAGTCCGCAAACCCCGCGATATCGATACGATCCCCTTCTTCGTCTTCATCTGGGCGCTTGGCGCCCAAAGTCTGCCACGGGTCTGCGCTCATACTCTCACCAGTCCGGGTATATACAGCGTGTTATATCCTATGCCATAGACGATAGTCAAGGAATGGCGCGTCCTTATATACCACATCCGCGGCAGGCGGCGGGGCAACGGGGGGATCAGCGGAAAGGGATGGGGATCGTAAGGCTCGGGACATGCGGGATTCGGGCCCACACACCACTTCTCGCGCTGCTCTTCTCAGTTGTAGGCGATCGCCAAGACCCGCGTCTTTTTGGATGATGGGCGCACGCAATTCTGTTCCCGCCAAAGGCAAGGGGGTTTGCGGCTATAAGAGGGTCCCTGCTCGGCAGAAGCAGTTCATATGCGCATGGCGGCAGGGCCAGTCGTCTTTCTTCCTGTCGTTTTTTCATCAGAAGCACCGGTAAGAGAGAGCAACGAGCGCGGGGAACAGGTGGGCAAAGCCCTGGGGTTCAGGACCTTTGCGGAAGGTTCTGCAAAGGGGACTGGCGGCCGTTTTGCCGCCTAAACGGATATTCGACCAAATGGTCGCATATCACCCTACGCCCAATGCTTCAGAATGTCTGGCGATACTTGATTTTCAAGAGAAATCTTGTTTATGCCGCAAGCCGCGCAGTTGTTATATGCGGCAATGGGTCGGCAAATTGTTAGTTGGGCAGTCCCAGATACCGCAGCGCCCCGTGTTGTAGGACGGGCCAACCGACTACTAAAATGGCACAGACTGATAAATTCGTTCTTATTGAGCCGGAACACTGGCTGTTCCAGCCGCATGGCGATGTTATGACCACCAAAGCCAGAGCAGATGATACTACTTACGGTTCGTTACGGCTGCGCGACAGGTGGCTTTGGTTGGGGGTCGGGCGTAGGTGGTTTATTCGGGTACTTCCCGCCGAGTCCGAGGCTCATCGAGCGGTAACCGGCCTGTCGCGGATATGGGACTGCGGCTATCGCGCATAGTATTCAATACATGCTTGTGCTGATGTGACAAAACGCGGATCGCGCCCAAGACACGAGGAGTGAAATTGGCATGCTTGTGTATGCAAACTCATTGACGCTGCATGGCCAGGATGCTGAGAATGCCGTATGTCGCGCAATCGGCGGCTGGCTCAAAGAACAGCTCGGCTTTGGTCTTAGGCCAGATCAGCTTCGGAGTGATGGCACTTTTGAGGGATACCGTGGTGTCGCACGGTCGTGGCTGACTATTCGTGCGGCGACAGAAGGAGAACCAAGGCTTTACGCATGGCTGATAAAGCACGCTGGTGAGCGAGGTAGCGGTCGACAGTGGATCGTCGAGATCGGCATGAAATGCGCCCCTAATTTGGTCGATGTTTCCTGCGCAGTTAGGACTGACGAAGTGAGCACACTCGTAGCAGGTGCAGTCAGCGCTTCACAGCCCCGTGTAATTAGGTACATCGCAAGCAACGTTGCAGCGTCACCTAATGCCGAATTCGCCAGTAATACTCCTGGTCGTGCAATCAAGTGCGTAGGGCCCGATAAAGACACTTATAGAGGCCTGCGCGCTGACATCGAACGGACCGATCGGGGTTATCCTATTGTGCTTGTCAGTCCAACGCGAAGTGGGGACTTTCTTGTAAATGACCGGCACCTTCAAGAGGAGATGATCGGCCTGGCGCAGGTCGTACGTATCGCCCCCGACTTTAACAGCTACGAAATGGAGGAGGTTCTTGGTCATTCATGGTCGGCGTGGGCTGGTGCTGTTAACGTCATCTATACGCCTATGCCCAATGGTTTCATCAAGAACCAATTGGCGCGTAGCGAGTTGCTGGAAGAATGGGGCGATAATCAGCATGAACGTATCTCGGGACTTCTCAGCCTCGTTACGCACAACACCAATGTTCCGCAGCTTCGACAGCAAATCCGTTCCGACGGTGTTGTTGCGCTAGCAGTACGGCGCAGATTGCAAAGTGCACGACAAAGGAGAAACGATCTTGATGTAGAAGATTTAAGGATTGAGTTAGAGGAAGCGTCTCGAATAGCCGAACAGCAAGAAGAAATGTATCAGTATGCTCAGGACGAAAATTTGAGCCTTGAAGCCGAGATCGAATCTCTGAACTCGACTGTCGATGGCCTGAAACGGGAACTGAACAAGAAAAGCACCGATATCGATGCCCTCCGCGCCCACCTAGCAAATTCTGGCGGTGGCGGGCGATTTAGTGGGGCAGAACGCCTCTTGGCGTTTGTCACAAGAAGCAATGCACCCACGCCTGCCGAATGCCTAGAACTCATAGAAGAGACTTTTGGAGATAGGTGTGTTGTATTGGATTGCGCTAAACAGAGTGCGCTTGAATCGAGCAAGTTCTTGTATGGACGGCGGTTGCTAGACATGCTCAGGATTCTGGTTACCGACTATAGGAACATGCTTATTGAGCGTGGTGACAGTGAAGCGAGAAAGCTTTTTGGAAAGAATGACTTTGCTGCAACTGAGTCGGAGGGTGTTCTTGGAAGCAAAACAATGCGGCGATATCGCACATTCGATTATCGTAGCGTGCCTGTGGAAATGTTCCGTCACCTGAAGATTAACGTCGAAGACGACGTGACTAAGACCATTCGAGTTCATTTTCACTGGGACGCGGAGAGGACGTTAATTGTGGTTGGGTATTGCGGAAAACACCTCCCGGTACCCAGCCATTGACCGCGCAGCGGGAGTGCTTGCTTCCAAGTCCACTCGCGCCATTTGCCTGTGGTGGCGCGAACGATCACTCAGGGTCGGGAGCTGACCATTGCAACTCCAACTGGTAGGGGTGCTTTAGCCGAGGACCAGACGTTAAAAGGAGTAGCTTGCTCAACCGCCATCAGTGTTTAGACCTTGAAAGAGATAAATTCATCAAAATCAGAGGGCATAATGGCGTGCTGTCGGCGTGAATTGCCACTACCGCGAATTCTTCCTCCCAAACTACTCCTGGGAATTTGGTTTAGCACTCTGAAACGATTCCGCCGAATTGATCTCGT